>JBFMFA010000850.1:0-2024 GCA_040753195.1 Gemmatimonadota bacterium
TCCCGGAACTCTATGGATGCCGTCTCCGATCGCGATTTTGTCGCCGAGCTTTTGTTTGCCCTGGCCTTGCTCGGTGCGCATATCTCGCGACTGGCGGAAGACCTCATTCTCTTCGGCAGCAGCGAGTTCGGATTCATCAAATTCGGCGATACGTTCACGACCGGCTCCAGCATGATGCCGCAAAAACGCAACCCCGACGCGCTCGAGATCGCGCGTGGCTCAGCGGCGCGCATGCTCGGCGATTTCGTCTCCTTGTTAGGCACCATCAAGGGACTGCCCACCGGCTACAACAAAGACCTGCAGGATGACAAGCGTGCGCTCTTCGATGCGTACGATGCCACGATGCTCGTCCTCCCTGGTGTGGCCGGAACTGTCGCGGAACTGCGCTACGATCCGGCGAAGATGCGCAATGCCGTCTCGAGTTCCATGATGGCGACTGATCTTGCCGACTATCTCGTTGAAAAAGGATCCACATTTCGCGATGCGCATCGCGCGGTCGGAGAGTTGGTCCGCGATGCGGAAGCGGCTGGTGCGGATCTTCGCACCTTGCCGCAACGCGCATTTGCCGCGGCGCACTCGGCGTTTGACGACGATGCCCGTGGGGCGTTGTCTCCTGAGGCTTCCGTGCGGCGACGCGACGTCGACGGCGGCACCGGTCCCAACGCGTTGCGCGCGCAAATTGCTCAGGCGCACGCGAGTCTTGTCGAACCCAACGAACAGCGCACCTACGAAGCAAACGCAGGCTAGGGACGGGTCCGAGACCCATCCCTAGCCACAACTCGTTAGGTACCTGCGACCGGTGTGCACCCGGCAGAGGGCTGTGGCGTACGCGCCAGGCACTCATCATTCGGAAACGGAAATGCAGTGAACACCCTGTGCGACGGCAAATCGCGGGGCAACTGCGACAGACGGTTGTACCGCCGCGCATCGATCCATCGGTGCCCCTCGTAGTACAGCGAGTAGCGCCGGTTGTAGAGAATTTCGTCCAGAATCGCCGCGGCGTTCACCGGACCCGCATACGGAGCTAATCCTCCGGCTCGCGTGCGAATCACGTTGATGTCGTTCACCGCCGCGGAAAGGTTCCCCTGTCCAAGGTTCGCCTCGGCGCGCAGCAGAATCAGCTCCTCATTGCGGATAATGGGAACGGACGCAGATGCCGAGTTGTAGACCGTCACGAGCTTGTCGCTCGAAATGTTCTGCACCGTCAGCACGTTAGGCGCCGTTGCGTTCTTGGTCACGCGATTATCCGGCGACCCGCCAGGCTTGGTCTGCGCGTTCGCAACGAACGACGGATGGCCGCGAAGCGCTCGTCCGGTCGGATCGAAACTGCCGTTTGTCACGTCGCCGGCGCGCGTGCTGTAGATGTGGTACGCACCGACGTCGAGATCGGCGTTTACGTCGAGGAAGGACTGCTGCAGCGCTGTTTGCGCCGTGGCAAAGTCACTCAAATAGACCGCCACGCGCGCACGCAGGGCGCGGTTGAAGCGGATGAACGTGGTCGGCGTGTTGAAAGCGGCGAACCCTTCGCTGAATCCGAACGAGAAGCTCGAACCCGCGCTCTGAAGATGCGTCCGGCCTTCATCCAACAACCTGATGATCCGGTTGAACACTTCCGCCTTCGCGACGATCGGTGCTGGTTCAGCGGTTGGCGCAAGGTTGACGTCAACGGGAGCGCCAAACGCGTCGCGCGTGTTGATGACAAGGAGCAGGTCGAGCGCCTGCATTGTTTTCGCAAAACCGCGAATCCCCTCTTTCTCTTCGTCCGTCAGACCGGTGACGATCTCCACCGCGTTCAGCACGATGTTACTGCCGCGGATGCTTGCATAACGAGGCGCCCAATGTGCGCCGCCGAAAGCGCCGTTGCCGCCATCCAGCGGCCCCGCGAGCAATTCTTGGATGAAGCGCGGGTCGTCGCTCGCCAGCCAATACACCTCGCGACCGAGCACACCCAGTTCGGTGAGGTACCCCGTTGATCCGGCCATGCCGGCGCGAGTACTCACGAAGATGCCGCTCGTCGCTGTATT
>JBFMFA010000851.1:0-2023 GCA_040753195.1 Gemmatimonadota bacterium
GGCTGAACGACGTGCCCTCAGGAAGCCCGAAGCGCTAGCCCAACTTCCCCACCCGTTGACGTAAGTGCTTGCGCCGTAAGGGTCGGGTCTGGAAAGTTTTCACTACATTGGCGTTGGTCGCAGGGTTTTGGGGAGTTCCCAGCCGAGGTGTTCGAGCAGGATTTTTTGGTGGTCGGTCGGTTGCGTGATGCAGCGGGTGCGAAGTTCTTGGCCGGTTGTTGTGGTGAGCACGACGTCCACGGTGCGCAGTTCGCTGAGTTCCGCCAGGACGCGCCGTGGTTCATCGCCGAGGCCGGCTTTCTGACAGAGTTGTCCCAGGAATTTCCAGAGGACGTACGCCAGGAAACAGACCAGAAGGTGGGCCAGCACGCGGTCCTCTTTTTGATGCCAGACGGGACGCAGCGACAGGTCCGACTTCTGAATGCGGAACGCGGCTTCCGCTTCGGTGAGTTGAATGTACGCTTGCCAGAGTTCCTGATCGGTCCAATCACCGACGTTGCTGCGTAGGACATAGGCGCCCTCGCTGAGCTCGGCCCAGGCACGCCATTTCTCGACCTTAGTCCAGGTGATCTGCGCGGCGCCGTGCTTGTCGGCCGTCACTTGAACGTCGAACAGTCCGGCGGCCCGCGTGTTCTGTCCGCGCAAGCGTCCCACGCGCTCGGCGATCTTCGTCACTTCCTGGCGGCTCCGCGCGCAACTGGCGGCGATCTTGTTTAACCCGTCCTCGATCCGTTTCTCGAACCGGGCGTGCATCGCCTGCTCTTTCTCGTGGCGGTCTCGACTGCGACAAAGAATGAACGTTTCCGTGCCGCCCTCGGGACACGCGCACAACTTGACTTCTACACCGTCGCGGATCGTATGCCAGTCTTGAGCGAGCAGAGATTGCTCAAACCGCTTGAGCTGGCTCTTGGGCGTGCCGACGATGTAGCGCCGGCCGCCGTGCTTCAGGAACTCGATGTTCTCTGCCGAGACCATGCCGCGATCCAGGACCCAGATGCGTTGCGCCGTGCCGTAGCGCCGCTCCATCGTCTCGACGATTTCCTGCAACGTGGTCGAATCGTGACGATTTCCGGCGAAGACTTCATAACCCAGCGGCAAGCCGCAGCGCGTGACGACCAGGCCAATGCACACTTGTTTGCAGTCGCTGCGATGATCGCGCGAATAGCCGCGCTGCGCCAGCGGGTTCGCGGCGGCTTGTCCCTCGAAGTAGGTGCTCGTCACGTCGTACAACAGCAGGTCGTATTCGATGCCGAACAGCGCGCCGTAGCGTTCCTTCAGAAAGACTTCCAACTTGTCCTTCAGCGGCAACAGCCGATCGAGTCCGCGATAGAGGCGGTTGTCATCGACCTTGGCCACCGGCACGCCCAACAGATCGCCCAGTGCGGTCTGACGATAAAAGTGCTCGGCGATCTGCAGTTCGCTCGACGGCTCGCACAACCGCGCCGCCACGAGGATCAGCGACGTGAGCGACCACGGCACGTCCTCTCTGCCCACCGGCAGTTCCCGTCGGAGAAACTCGTGCAGCCCGAGACGCTTCACCAACTCCAGGGCCAGCCACGGCCCGCCGAACTTCAGGCAGTTCTCCACTCGAACTCGCGTGCGATCGATCTCCACGAACTCGGGCTGCGTCTGGGCCTCGGCGAACAGCGCTGGCTGTCGCGATGTCGGTTGCGGTTCGACGGCGTGATGCGTCCCCAACCGGCCGGCTTCGTCCATTTGTCCGAGATAGGCCACCGTGCGCTGACGCGGACCGCGCTGCGTCCGATACGACTCGACCAGACTCCAGTAAGCGAAGCGCCGACCGTTTCTGCGAACGAAGAGGGGGCGAAGAAACATGCTGCCATGCTATCGACCGCCAACCCGTTGACCAGACGAAAAGTTTTCACTACACGCCGTTGAGCGACCGCAACCGTTCGCGCCCCAGATCCGCAGACCATCGCCCAACGACTTACGCCAAACACGCCTTGCCCAACCCCTCAAAAAACTTTTCCCCGCCGTGATTTTTCCTCCAACTGGGGAAGTT
>JBFMFA010000852.1:0-2022 GCA_040753195.1 Gemmatimonadota bacterium
GTGTCCGACTACGCGGCGTCGCGGCGCCTCTTCAAGCAGCTGATGATCTGGGGTTTCTCGATGGCCGTCGTGGGCGCAATCCTTTGCCAGCTTCTGGCGGGGTACGTCGCCCGGGCATAAGGTCATGGGCGCAGACAACCCACGTCGCACGGCTCACCGCTTCTCTCATGCTTCTACTCCCTCTTCTCCTCGCGGTCCAAACCGCGGCCGCCGATCCCGCGCTCGTCGCCAAGGCACGCGCCATTCACGACCGCGTGATCGCGCTCGACACGCACGTGGACATCAATCCGAACAACTTCACCGCGGACACGAACTACACGCAGCGGCTGCGTACCCAGGTCGATCTGGTGAAGATGGAAGAGGGTGGCCTCGATGCGGTGTTCCTCATCGTGTACGTCGGGCAGTCGAACGACTTCACGCCGGCTGGTTACGAACGGGCGATGCAGGCAGCGATTGCCAAATTCACTGCGATCCATCGGCTCTCCGAACAGATAGCACCGAACCGGATCGAGATCGCCTATACGGCCGCTGACGTGCGCCGCGTCCAGGCGGCGGGTAAGAAGGTCGCGCTGATCGGCGTTGAAAACGGATACCCGTTAGGCGAAGACATCGCCAACGTGAAGAAGTTTTATGACCTCGGCGGCCGCTACATGTCGCTCGCGCACAACGGTCACTCGCAGCTCTCGGACTCGAATACCGGCGAGCGCGATGGCGTGTGGAAATGGAATGGCCTGAGCCCGTTAGGCAAGCAGGTCATCGCCGAGATGAATCGATTGGGGATCATGGTCGACATCTCGCATCCGTCCAAGGAGTCGATGCTGCAGACCGTGGCACTCTCCAAGGCGCCCATCATCGCGTCGCACTCGGCTGTGCGCGCACTGTGCAACCACTCACGCAACATGGATGATGAGCAGCTGATGGCGCTCAAACGTAACGGCGGCGTCATGCAGACCGTCGCGTTCTCGAGTTATGTGAAGTGTCCGCCGGTGGCACCAGAGCGGCAGCAAGCGATCAGCCAGCTACGCACCGAATTCGGCCTGCCGACTGCAGGTGGCGGTGGCGGTGGCGGCGGCGGCGGCGGCGCCCTCGCGGCGCTGCCAGCGGATCGCCGCGAGGCATATCAGCGGCGCATGCAGGAGATCGATCAGAAGTACCCGGCGCCGGCTCGAGCCACGGTCGCCGACTTCGTTGATCACATCGACTACGCCGTGAAACTCATCGGCATCGACCACGTCGGCATTTCGTCTGATTTCGACGGTGGCGGTGGCGTCGAGGGTTGGAGCAATGCCAGCGAGACGTTCAACGTGACACTGGAGCTCGTTAGGCGTGGTTATACGGAAGAGCAGATCGCCAAGCTGTGGAGCGGGAATCTCCTCAGAGTCATGGCGGCAGTGGAGGCGGCGGCGAAGAAATAGGCTAACTACGCCGCTTCCGCCAGCGTCACGATGTTCCGCCCTGCCTGCTTCGACCGGTACAGCGCGCGATCGGCCTGATCGACGAGTGATTCCGCCGTGGAGGCGTCGGTCCATGCCGCCGCACCAACGCTCATCGTAATCGGCCGCACATCCCACGCATTCTCCTCGATCGCCACGCGCAGACGTTCGCCCATCAGTTTGGCGCCGTCGCGATCGGTGTCGGGCAGAATGATCGCGAACTCCTCGCCGCCATAACGAGCGATGAAGTCCGCGTCGCGTACGCTGCGCGATAGCACGCGCGCCACCGACTTTAGCACGTCGTCCCCGCGCGGATGTCCGAAGGAGTCGTTGAAGTTCTTGAAGTGATCGATGTCGAGAAGGAGCAGAGCGAACGGCTCCTGGCTCCGGCGGGCGCGCGCGATCTCCTCATGCAACCGTTCTTCGAACGCCCGACGGTTTTTGAGACCCGTCAGCGAATCCAGCGATGCGAGTGCTTCCAAACGCGAGTTGGCGTCGAGTAGTCGGTCCTGCTGCACTCGCAGTGTGGCGCCGACTTCTTCCAGCTGCCGTTCGTATTCGCGCCGTTCGGTGACGTCGCGCGAGGCGG
>JBFMFA010000853.1:0-2018 GCA_040753195.1 Gemmatimonadota bacterium
CGCCGAGTCAGTGGAGTCGTGCGTCGCGGCCATGGCAAAACGATCCGGCGGCGGCTGGCCGCACCTCGATCGAGTGGCTTTGGACGAATTACTACAGCGCACTGTCCTCGGCGAACGACGTCATCAAAGCGATCAAAGGCGGCGCCGTCATTAACAATGCGGCGGACACAAAACGTGCCGAGACCATCGCCACGCTCATGCAGGGCCTAACGCTGTCGGGCATCGCGCTGAACTACGACAAAGGGTACATCGTCGACGAAACGACGGACCTAACGAGCCTTCAGTATTCAAATCGCAAACAGATCCGTGACGCGGCGATAGCCAAACTCCTCGCCGCTGTGACGCTCGCCAAAGCCAACAGCTTTACCACGCCCGCCGGATGGACAAACGGAACCCCGTACTCCAGCGACCAGATCGCGCGCGTTGCAAATACGATGGCGGCCCTCACGCTGGCGTACTGGCCACGTAACGCCGCCGAGAACGCGCAGGTCAATTGGGCGACAGTGGCGACTTACGCGTCGCAAGGCATGTCGTCCGGCACGCCCTTCCACTTCATCTTTACCGGTGACGGCTGCGAAGACTGGTGCCACGAGATTCTGTACTGGTTCAACGGGATCGATGGTGGCCGTGTGCACACGCGCGTCGCCAACATGCTCGACCCGACGACGCAGCAGCATCCTTGGCCACTCGCCGGTAATCCACCACCTGCATCGGCCGATAAACGCTTAGGTGATGGGTCCTTCGGTGACGCGGACATCGCTGACGCATTTGGCACGATCCCCAAGACAGCCAATGGCGGTACCGACTTTGCCTGGTCCGGTGTTGCTCCGTTCCGCCCGGATCGCGGTTCGTATCACCAGTCCAATATCGGACACATGCGTTACGACCAGAGCGGCAATCAGGACCCGACCGCCATTTATGGCGGATTTGGTCCGGCGCCGGTTCTGACGTCGCACCTGAACGACCTCCTTTGGGCCGAAGCGCTGATCCGCTCGAATGGATCCTTGGGTCAGGCAGCCACACTCATCAACAACACAAGGGTGACGCGTGGTGGTCTGTCTCCCGCAAGCGCGGCTGACGGCACTGCTGGCCTCCTCCAGAAGCTGCAGTATGAGCAGGAGATGGAGCTGATGGGGCTTGGCGCGTTGCCGTTCTACAACCGGCGGCGCATTGACGGTCTGCTAACTGGTACGCCGCGTGAAATGCCCGTCCCAGCGAAAGAACTTGGCGTACTTGGCGAGGCGCTGTACACGTGGGGCGGTTCCAATCCGCCGAACTCCCCCACACCTCCGTAAGCGATTCGCAACCTGCATGACAACGCGACGCCCGGGCTCATCGGCCCGGGCGTTTCGCGTTTTGAAGCTTTCCAGCATCGAGTCACGTACGTAACATCCACTTCGATGCACGCCTTCTTCGGGCAGGCGCTGTTAGGCGCCGCCTTGCTGTTCCAGGAACAAATCGCGCTCCCTCCGCCGCCGCGCGGATTCGCGCCTAACGCGGCCGATGTCGTGGTCGACGCGGCCCACGTGCTGCGTCCGGAAACCATCGATCGCATCAACCGGCTCGCGTTCGACATCAAACAAAAGTCAGGCGGTGAAATCGCCGTCGTCACGCTAGCGGACCTTGGCGGGCGCACGTCGGAAGAAGTCGCGCTGGCGATCGGCAGGCAGTGGGGAATCGGGGCCGAAGGCGACGTTGGAAATCGTGCGCGCAATGCGGGTGTCGTCATCCTCGTTGTGCCGAAAGAGACCAGCCGGGACGGCCGCGGCTATATCCGCATCGAGACCGGACGTGGTGCCGAGGGCTTCATCACTGACGGGACCGCGGGCCAAATCCGCGACGAGGCAATACCGGCGCTTCGGGCGGCTGACTACAACGCCGCGATCGAGCTGATCACGCTACGGGTGGCTGAACGTTTTGCCCGCGAGTTCGCATTCACGCTCGATTCGGCGTTCGCCCCGCCAGTCGTGCAGCGGCCAGTTCCGTCGGCGCGAGCGTTTCCCTGGTTTGGGCTCGTT
>JBFMFA010000854.1:0-2012 GCA_040753195.1 Gemmatimonadota bacterium
TCTCGTTATCGGCTTCTCGGTCGCTTATGTACTGCCGCTCGTCCTCAAGGGCCTCGATTCGTGAGGCCGAGCCGGGCTACACCGACTGGGCGCTGTCGTCGTCATCGTGCCGCTATGCGCGCAGGCGCAGGGTCACGGACCGATCTTCGGTCTATCCACGCCGACGCTTGGCCGCGGCGGCTGGAGCGTCGACGTCACCGCCATGGGGCGTTTTCTCGAAGGGCAACAGACCGCGATGTTGCGGCCACTCTTGAGCTACGGCATCACCGAGGACCTGCAGTTTTCCGCTTCGATGCCGATGCCGATCTATGCGACACAAGGGGTCGTGCCGACGCGTGTATCTGTGCGTATGCCGTCGAACCCCGACATGGAGTTCACGCTTGGCTGGCGCTTCCACCGCCGTGAGCTAGGTGTCGGTAAGCGCTTCGAGTCCACGGCATACTTGGCGTTCGACTATCCGACCGATCCAACACGCGTTGGGCTTCGCACATCGCCAGGTTTTGCTGCCGCGCTTGCGACGGGGTACGCCTCACGCGTCATCTATGCATGGGCTGGCGCACTGTATCGCCGTTATGTGGCGCCGATTGGGCCGACCGCAGATCATCTGGGCGACCTCGTTATGTATAGCCTGGTAGTCGGCTATCGTCCTCCCGCGTTTCAGCGCGACTACCCGCATCCGGATTGGCGGCTGTTCGTGGAGGCGGTTGGTGAGACGACGGCACGCGACGTTGCCGCGGGAGTGGATCGGGTGAACAGCGGCGGTGACCAGGTGTTCGCCGGGCCGACGCTGCTGGGTCTCTATGGTGGCTGGGGTTTTTCGGGTGGACCTTTGGTCCCCATCTACCGTCGGCAGAACGGGACGCAGCCGCGCGAGAAGGTTCGCCTGAGCATCAACTTCGTACGCTGGTTTTAGCGAGGTCACGATGAAAAAGCTGCTACTTGCCGCCAGCCTAACGAGCTTCGTGCCTCTGGCGGCGCACGGTCAATTGCAGGAGATGCGGCAAACGATTTTTGGAATGGACTGAGCGGTGTGCGCCCACGCCGTGCGCGTGGCTATTAGCAAGATCGACGGTGTGTCCGCCGTCACCGTGAGCCTCAACGAGGGGATGACAACGGTTCAGTTCGCGCCGTCGAATCGTGTACGCGCGGAGCAGATCCGTGACGTCGTCCGTGCAAGCGGCTTCGCGCCTAAAGAAGCGGACGTCCGCATGGCGGGAGCGTTAAGCTTGCGTGGCGACACGCTAACATTCGCGGTGCCTGGGGCTGAGGAGACGTACGTGCTACAGGACGTCCCCGGTGAGGAAAGCTTGTTAGGCGCACTTCGTCAGCTTGGCCCAAACACTCGACTCGAGGTTACGGGTCGGTTGCCTGCGTCCGCGGGACGCCCCGGCACGGCGCCACGAGTCCTGATGGTCCGGGCATTCCAAGAGTTACCTTAGGCAGCTCCTGCCGATTCAAGAACTTCGGCTTTCAGGACGTTAGGCTGAACCTTATCGAGGATCGTCATTCCGACGGGCTTCGATAGGCGTGAGCAGAGACGTCACTAAAACCCATACGGATCACCCGGATCTAGCGGATCGACCCGGATTCTTGCCACACAAGTTCTGCGGGAAGCTCATACGCCGTCCTTAACGCCTGTTTTGGTGGCAACTGCGTTGCGCAATTGAAATCGCTCGTGTGACGACCGATCCAGTCAATGTGGGTCATCCGGGCAGGTTTTGTAGTTAGGCCACGCGGAGCTGTCAAATGAGTTTGTGCGCCACTCTCACGTCTGCGACCGCGACGCGATCGTGCCGTAGATGGGCAACGCCTCGTGAACGAATCCACCAGCTCGTCGGCCGACGGCGCATCGGTTTCCTGCTCGACGGCGACGCAAGAGCTAGCTCACGGCTGCCGCCGAGGGCGTGAGGACCAGTGAATCGCGCGAATCATCCAACCGTTCGGCGACCGTGAAAGCACCATCAGTTCGGCGCTCGATGAATTGACCTGGCGGCCGCGATATTCACCCTGTG
>JBFMFA010000855.1:0-2008 GCA_040753195.1 Gemmatimonadota bacterium
GCACCTAACGTGAGCAAATCTTTCAGTGTTTCACCAGCAACACACGACCGGGCTCGACGCGCCCGTTAGGCACCGGTCTTGGGCTGGCTTTCTGCCGACTCGCCGTCGCGGCGCACGGCGGCCGCATTTGGGTCGAAGATCCGCCGGGACACGCTCGGGGGAGCGCCTTCCACGTGCAGCTTCCGTTGGAACCGGCGCGAACACATGCAGCAACAGCCGCGGCGGCGCGCGCGTGACGCTCACCCGCGTCTATCTCCGCACGTTCGGCTGTCGCGCGAATCAATACGACACTGAGGGAGTGCGCGATCTCGTCGCGGCATCAGGCGGGACTATCGTCGACCGACCGGAAGATGCCACAGTTGCCGTATTCAACAGCTGCGCCGTGACTGCCGCGGCCGAATCGGATCTGCGGCGCAGCATCCGTCAGGCATCTCGCGCCAACGCGTCATTGCGCACCCTCGTCATGGGCTGTGCTGCGGCGCGCGACAGCGGCACCATCGCGGCGCTGCCGGGCGTCGAGCATGTCATTGGTGGCGCTGACATGCCGGCGATCGCGGCCGCGTTAGGCATCACGCAACCAACGACCACCAATGGCCCGGCCCATCAAACTGCCACGCGCGCGCTGTTGCGCATTCAGGACGGCTGTGACGAACACTGCACGTTCTGCGCGACGACCCTCGCGCGCGGTGCCAATCGATCGCGACCGATTCACGACCTGGTCCACGAAGCGGAGCGACTCGCCGATCGGCATCCCGAGATCGTGCTCACCGGCATTCACATCGGGAGCTACGGCGCGGACATCGGAACCTCGTTAGGCGCTCTGGTGGAGCGCCTGATCGTCAGTGTGCCGGTTGTGCGCTTCCGCCTCTCTTCGATCGAGGCGACCGAAGTCGATGAACAGTTGCTCGATTCGTTCATTCACGCCTCACGCCTCGCGCCGCACCTCCACGCCCCGCTGCAATCGGGATCGGATCGTTTGCTCAAGCGCATGGGGCGGCACTGGTACACCGCGACTTCGTATGCGCGCTGCGTAGAACGCCTGACGCGCAACCGCCCGGTCTTTGCGCTCGGCGCGGACGTCATAACCGGTTTCCCGGGTGAAACCGACGCGGACCATCGCGCCACATGCGCGCTCGTTGATGAACTCCCTTTCACTTACCTGCATGTCTTTCCGTTTTCGCTGCGTCCCGGAACGGCTGCCGAGCGCCTTGCGGATCACGTTCCGGCCGCGATTGCCCGTGATCGCGCCGCTGAGCTTCGCGGAATAGCGGACTCGAAGCACCAGAGTTATGTGCGTAGCCGCGTCAACCACACCGCTGATGTTGTTGTCGTACGCGGTGACGTTCGCGAAGGGCTGACGGAGGACTATCTTGAGGTGCGCATGGAGGGGGAAGGCGAGACTCTCCCGCGCGGCTCGCGCGTGAGCGCGCGGCTCACGATGACCGAGGGAGTCCTAACAGCAACCGCATTCGCTGACCGCTGAAGCAGACGATAGGAGCTGATAGCTGAAGCAGATAGCTCACCGTCTGATAGCTCTCTCCTGATAGCTCTGTCGCACCTCGCACTACATCGGGATCAAACTGATAGCTCCGTGAAGACCGTCTATATCGAGACCTACGGCTGCCAAATGAACGTGAGTGACACCGAGTTGATGCTCGGTACGCTCACGGCCGCCGGCTATCGTCACGTAGAGGAACCGGACGGCGCTGATCTGATTCTCGTGAATACATGTGCGATCCGTGATCACGCCGAGCAGCGCGTGCTGGGCCGGTTAGGCGATCTCAAAAGCAAGATGCACGCAGAGAGCGTCGTCGGTGTCACGGGATGCATGGCGCAACGCTTGGGTCCGCGACTGCTCGATCGCGCATCACACGTCAGCCTCGTTATCGGACCGGACGGGTATCGCGCGTTGCCAGCGTTGGTCGCGAACGCGCGCGAGGGTGAACGCACCGCAATCACGACGTTCGATCTGGAGGAGCATTACGAAGATTTCAAGCCGCGACGTTTC
>JBFMFA010000856.1:0-2008 GCA_040753195.1 Gemmatimonadota bacterium
ATCATGGTGTGGCTGTGCAGTTTGTACGCCAGAATTGTATACAAAGATGCAAGGGGGATTCTATCGCGGACCGCCAGCATCGCAAGGGAGGTCTGAGACCCATCCGATGACCGACGTGGCCGGCCGCCGGGCGCACCTCGATACGCACGTGAACCGCTCGGATGGCGTCATCATCCGCGACTGTGCCACACTCGAGGAATACAGCGAGTGCGTGGTGATCCAGGAGGAAACCTGGGGACGTGGCTTCAGCGAGCGCGTACCCGCCGCGATCCTGCGCGTGAGTCAGCGGGTCGGCGGCGTGACGGCGGCCGCTTTCGATGCGCGTGGACACATGCTCGGCTTCGTGTTCGGCATGACTGGCGTGCAGGGTGATCAGCTCGTCCACTGGTCCGATATGCTCGCCGTTCGTCCCGAAGCTCGCGGACGACATCTGGGTGAACGTCTCAAGCAGTTTCAGCGCGACAAGGTTCGCGCGTTAGGCGTCCGCACCATCATGTGGACCTTCGACCCGCTCGTCTCGCGCAACGCGCACTTCAACATCAACCGGCTTGGCGCGTTGCCAATCGAATACGCGGTGAACATGTACGGCACCACGCGCAGTGCGTTACATGGGGCGCTGCCCACCGACCGCTTCATTGTCGCGTGGGACTGCACGACCGAGAGCGAATCACCGCGACCACCATCCGTAGACGCGGCGCATGCACCGCTGGCGAATCCTGTCGCGCACGACACGCCCTCGCTCGCGGATGTCGGCGACGTGCCCCTCTTGCGGGTGCAGATTCCCGCCGACGTTCAGCCGATCATTCAGGGGCAGCCGTCACTGGCGACACGCTGGCGCGAGATCACGCGGCGTATCTTCACCGAACGACTTGGCGCTGGCTACCGGGTAAGCGGTTTCGTGCGGCCGGCGAACGGCGATTCTCCATACTACATCCTGACGCGCACAGTCTGATGATCTGCGTCGATCGCATTCTGCTACGCGAGATCAGTCTCGCGCTCAAGGAACCCTTTCGTATATCGAGCGGCGTCATGACGCACCGCCGCATCGCGCTGCTGGAGCTGCGCGATGCATCGGGCGCTTCCGTGTGGAGCGAGTGCGTGGCCGACGACATGCCTAACTACACTTCGGAGACGATCGACACGTGCTGGATTGCGATCGAGCGATGGGTGGCTCCTCGGGTGCTCGGCCGGGAATTTGACGGCGCGCACGAGGTACACGCCGTCCTGGAACGCGATTTCCGCGGCCACAACATGGCGAAGGCGGCTGTGGAGATGGGTATGTGGGGCCTAGAGGCGACCGCGCGCGGTCTCCCGCTCGCCCGCCTCATCGGTGGTGTTCGCGAGGCCATCGACGTCGGCATTTCGTTAGGCATTCAAACCTCCCCCGACCAGCTGGTGCAGCGCGCCGAGGCCGCGCTGCGGGACGGGTATCGCAAGGTCAAGATCAAGATCGGTCCCGGCAAGGATGTCGAATACATCGCCGCCGCACGCTCGGCGCTGGGCGCTGCGGCACCGTTGATGGCGGACGCGAATAACGCCTACTCGCTGGACGACGCCGATCACCTAGCGCGGCTCGATGCGTTCGATCTAATGATGATCGAGCAACCGCTTGCATGGGACGACATCGTGCGGCATGGCGAACTGCAACGCCGCCTCAAGACGCCGCTGTGCCTCGACGAATCGATCACGTCGCTGGACCGCGCGCGCGACATGGTCACGTTAGGTGCCGGACGTATCATCAACATCAAGCCCGGCCGCGTTGGCGGCTTCTCGCAATCCATCGCCATTCACGACTTCTGCGAAGCCAACAATATTCCGGTGTGGTGTGGCGGCATGCTGGAAAGTGGGGTGGGACGCGCATACAACGTCGCGCTAGCGTCGCTCTCCAACTTCCGCAAGCCGGGCGACACGAGCCCGAGCGCGCGCTACTGGGCCCAGGATGTCGTATCACCGGAGTGGAAGATGAATGGCGACGGTCGCATGCACGTCCCCCTGGAGAATCCCGGGA
>JBFMFA010000857.1:0-1992 GCA_040753195.1 Gemmatimonadota bacterium
ACCTGCGCTGGACGGAACGGCTGAATACCGCGCTCGTCTGGCTCTCCGTCTTGACGTTCGTCTTTGCCGTCGCGACGTGGCGCCCCTGGCTCGCCGCCGTGGCGCTCATTCTGGTTTTGCCGGTCGTGATTCTGAACTGGCGCCTGTGGCGCTATATGGCGCGCCTGCGCGGCGTTCCCTTCGCGGTGGCGATCATCCCCTTGCACCTCATGTACTACGGTCTGAATGGGGTGTCCTTCCTCCTTGGGCTCTTGTTGCACCAAACGGTGGGAGCGCCCGTTCCCGATCCAACGACGGCCGCATACGCCGAAGTCGGCGTGCAACGCTGGCCACCGGTGCCTTCGCGACACCGCCGCAGCACCTGGGTTGAGTATGTTGATGACTAGCTACGCTGGAGATCGATCATGACGGTGCCACAACGGGCGGCGCGCCGCCCTGAGGAGCGGCGTGATCCCGAAGAAGCCAGCCTCGACGAAGCGCTGGAGCTCGCGTTCGCCCCGCTGAATAAGCGCGCTTTCGGCATCGCGTTGGGGTGTTCGGGCGCTGTTTTCATGGCGCTGCTCACGATCGCGGTGCTCGTCGCCGATCGAGCCCTCGAGTTCCCGTTAGGCTTGCTCGGGCAGTATTTCGCCGGGTACACAGTCTCCTGGCCGGGCGTGCTAGTAGGCGCCGGCTGGGGTTTTGTTGTCGCCTTTGTCGCCGGATGGTTTTTCGCGTTCTGCCGCAACGCGGCGCTGGCGATTACGGCATTCGCCATTCGCACCCGCGCCGAGCTCTCGCAAACGCGCGACTTTCTCGATCACATTTAGCGACGCTTTCGAGCCATGACAAACGGACTTGCCGGTCGTGACATCACCGCACGGCGTGCACTTCTCCGGCTCAACGCGCGAGCGTGGGGCATTGCCTGCGGGTTGCTCTTCGGTGGTGGCCTCTTTCTCGCCACCAACTGGCTGGTGGTGAAAAGCGGACCGACGCCCGGTCAGCATCTCAAGCTGCTGGCGGCTTTTTTCCCCGGATATAGCGTCTCATTCATCGGGAGTTTGATCGGCTTTGTCTACGCGTTCGTCCTTGGCTACGCGTTAGGCAGGCTCATCGGCGAGGTGTATAACCGCCTGACGCCAGATTCGTAGGAAACTCTGCCCCCAACCGCTTTGACAACAGGCTCATTTCGCATCGGCGTTGTTGGTCTCGGGAACGCCGCTCAGTCGCTGCACCTTCCGGCCCTGCAGGGAATCTCGGGCGCCACGCTGGTCGGTGGAGCCGACCCATCGCCGGAGCGCCGCACTCAAGCCGCGCGCTGGAACCTAACGTCGTTCGAAAGCGTCGATGACCTCATGCGTCAGGCGAAGCCGGACGTCGTGATCGTGTGCACGCCGCCGGAGACACACCTGGACATCGGCACCACGGTGCTGCAGCAGGGCGCGCATCTGATCTGCGAGAAGCCGATCGCGCCATCCGTCGCTGATGCCGATCGGTTACTTGCCGCAGCAAAGTCAGCGGGCCGGCGCATCGCGATGAACCACGAGTTTCGCGAGATGCCGGCGTTCCGCGCCGTGCGCGACGCGATTGGCAGCGACGCCAGTGGACTGGTCTTCGCTCAGGCGTGGCAGCTGATGAACCTCCCGCCCTGGGCAGAGCCTGGGTGGCGTGGGCAGCTGATGAAAGGCGTCCTGTACGAAGCTGGAATTCATCTCGTGGACTACCTCGTAGCCCTCTACGGCGAGCCGCCGCGCGCGGTGAGCGCGACGGTGTCCACGTGCGGTGTCCGCGACGACGACACCGATGCGGTTGCGCTTGTGACGCTGGAGTTCGCCTCGGGCGCTCTCGCGCAAATCGTGCAGCACCGCCTTTGCCCGGGTGAGACGCAGTACTTCGAGGTGCGCGCCGATACTCGCAAGGCATCGTACCGGGTGTCGTATGGAGGTCGCGCGCGAGTGACGGCGGGGCTGCTCCGCAGCACGGTGCCGCACGTCCGACTTGAGATGGGCGCAA
>JBFMFA010000858.1:0-1989 GCA_040753195.1 Gemmatimonadota bacterium
CGGGCAGATCGGAGCGCATACTCCAGTCTTCAAAGGACCCATCGTAGACGGCAGCGTCGTACCCAAGAATACGCGCGGCGAGGTATAGGACGCTGGCCTGCATCCCGACGTGGCAATACGTCACCACTTTCGTGCCCTTTTTCACGCCGGCTTGCTCAAAAAGCCGCGCGAGTTTCGCCGGCTCGCGGAAAGTGGAGAACTCTCCAGTCAGCCATGAAAAGGGGACGTTCAGCGCACCGGGAACGCGACCGGGACGCGGATTGTTGTTGGACGAAAACCCGCTGTAAAACTCGGGGACCCGCGCGTCGAGCACGCTGATCGACGGATTCTGGAGATTGGACGACAACCAGCTGGCGTCGACCAGCTTTGCGGGGTTCGGTCGCAGCGTCAGGGACGCGCGTGCCACGTTAGGCGCGAGCGTTTCGACGGGCCGGCGCGCCTCGCGCCAGGCGTCGATGCCGCCGTCGAGCAAGGACGTCCGATCACCCAGGCCCAGATAGTCGAGCGTAAAAAAGAGTCGCGCCGTATTCTGGATGACGCCGCCGGTGATGACGATGCGCGAATCGTCGGCGACCCCGATCATCTCGAGCACCGAGTCAAGAACCGCGATCGGCGGCATCTCCGTTGATAGGCCGCTCTGCGATGTGGTATACGCTTGCCAGGGTAACCAGCGTGCGCCGGGGACGTGCCCGGCGTCGTAGTCGCCTTTCTGCGCTGCCGTATGAATCACGACGAGCTTGGGGTCCCTGAGGTGCTGTTGCAGCCAGTCGGCTGAAACGAGCAGCGGAGAAGTCTGCGCGTGGCTCCACGCTGGCAGCAGCCCGAAGGCCAAAAACGTTAGGCGGCGCTGAATCGCGGACATTGTGGTTCGTCGAAGAGGGTCCAAAAGCGCGGAGCGGCGGCGGCGCGACTCGCAGCCCTAAGGTAATCGCTGCGTCGCGGAGCCATAACCACGCGCCGTCGGCGCTCCCGTACACGATTGTGGCGCGATACCTTGTGCTCATGAAAATCGCACTCGTCTTATTGGCTGGCGCGCTCCCCAGCGTCGCGCTGGCGCAGGGGAATTTGCGCACCGCGCCGAGCGGCCGCGCCACCACGCAGGTGACCCTGGCACCGCCGCGCGCCGAAGGGGCGCCCGCTCCCACCCCGCTCCTCATCAAGATTGACCACGGCCAGCCGCACGCGCGCGGGCGCAGCGTCGCTGGGGCGCTGGAGGCGGATCTCGGAAAGGTCTGGCGCCTCGGCGCCAACGAGGCGACCTCGCTGCAAACGGACGTCGACCTTGTGATCGGCGGCCAGCCGGTCCCGAAGGGCACGTACACGCTGTTTGCCGAGACGACGCCTAACGCGTGGAAGTTGATCGTCAATCGCAAGACCGGCGCCGATGCGTTGGAATACGACGCCTCCGCCGACGTGATGAGAGTGCCGCTCCGGTCGCGGACGCTCGCGGCGCCGATCGAAAGCCTAACGATCTGGCTCATCCCCGGTGCGGAGGGCGCCGCGCGCGGTGAACTGCGCATTGCGTGGGGAACCCTGGAGCATTCAGTCGACTGGTCCGTCAGGCAGTAACCGTTAGGCAGCGCGTGTCCGCCGGTTTCGCAGAGGCCGCTACGGCCGTCTGTTCCGGCGGCCGGCGCGATTATTGTTTGATAGGCTTTCACTAAGGACGCAGGACATGGCTGACAATCCTCTCAAGCGGTTGCACGCGGCGGGTCAATCAATCTGGCTCGACTTTATCGATCGCTCGCTGCTCAACGACGGCTCGCTGGAGCGTCTCATCGCCCAGGACGCGCTGATGGGGATGACCTCCAATCCCACCATCTTTGAAAAAGCGCTCTCCAGCGGCCACGAGTACGACGCGCAGATCGCCGACGCGGCGCACGATCGCACCGCCTGGGGACTCTTCGAGCTCATCGAAACCGACGACGTGCGCGCCGCGTGCGACAAATTCGCCGGGACATTCAAGGAGACAAACGGACGCGACGGTTT
>JBFMFA010000859.1:0-1988 GCA_040753195.1 Gemmatimonadota bacterium
CCTGCTCTCGATGTGAGTGTCATCTCCAATTCGCGAGTCGCGCGCAGACCGAGGCGCGGTTTCGGATGCGGCCTGCCCGTCCGCGCTAGCTCAATCACCGCCTCGTGTGCCTCCGACGTGTTGACACCGCACGCGAGCTGCAACAATTGAACGTACGCGTCGGCGTGTGGCGCAGGCGATGGCGTGTAGCCATTCGTCCGCATAAATGCCGTCCACCGCTCGGCGTGGAACTTGGCTCTCACGTCAACCAACTTCTTGAGCGCCTCGACCAACGCCATTGCCACGGCACCTACGGCGGCCAGCAGGATGGCGTAGTTCAATATCTTGTCCACGAGCGCCGCCAGCGCGCTGATGCCGCCCGCACCTAACGAGTCGGCTGCGGCTTGTATCGTAAGGGGTATCATCGAGGCGCCTCCGTGCAAGGTCATGAGAATACCTCAGCCTGCCCGCGCTTTGGTGAGGATCGAAATGCTCACCGAGCCATAGCCGTGCCACCCATGCGCACGGCGGGCGCCGATCACGTCGTACTCCGGCGTGCGGTAGGCGTATTGCCCCTTCACGGACATCCGCGAGCTGCCGACGGAGATCCCGTACGCATGCTCGAACACGCCGTAGCGCGGCGAGATCATACGCCGCGTGCGCCAACCGTCCTCGCCACCGTCCTTGTAACCGCCGCGAATGAACATGTTGTAGGGGACGTAGCGCGCCTCGGCATTGGCGAAGCCGTAGAACCAATAACGCTCGCCAAGAATCGTTAGGCCGCGTGCGCGCGCTCCCGAAGCGGGCGCGGTGACCGGGATGCGCAACGTCTCGACCATGTCGGGGAAGTCGATGCCGGCTCTCAGCGTGAGTCCCTGCGACAGGCGCAGCATGTGTGTGCTCGTCACCACTTCGGTGTGCGGCGTAAGATCCACACGCCGCAGTTCGTCCATCGTACCATCGCACTGGGCCTTGCAGTACTCCAAGATCCCGGGTCGCGCGGCGATGTCGGTGATCAACCCCACCTGCGGCGCCGTGCGTAGTTGGTTGCGCCAGCCTAACGGGCGATGAGAGGCCGGAGAAAACGTCCAGTGGGCCAACGACTGCGTATTTTCGGCGAAGGACAACTTCCCGGTGAAGCCGAACAGCAGCTGATGCGATACCTGCGTGAACGCCAGCCAGTGTCCCGATGACCGCGCCCTCGGCGAGTCGAGCAGCGTCACTCCGACAGTGGCGTAAAGGAATCCGCCGTACGGCCGGTCGTTGGGCACTATGTTGCGCGAAGCGAGGCTGTCAGGCGTATACATCGCCTGCGCGAGTGCCACGTTGAGCATGCTGCACGGCCCCGTCGCACGATCATCGCGCACCGGGTTCTCGTCGCAATGCACCGCGGGCGACCGGTTTGGAATGAGCCCGAGCCGACTGAGCCGCACGCGCCCGAGGCCGATGGTCTTCAGCGCGGCGTCGAATGTCGTCGCGACGTTGTGCTGCGTGATCTTGCGCATCCAGCCGCGGTACCGCAGCGCGGACCACGAGATACGCACGCCATTCGTGTAGCCGGTATCGCTGCTGATGAACGCGTCGTTCTCGAGATAAAACGAGAACGCCGACGCATCGCGCTGCTGGCCTAACGCGGTCGCACTTGTTAGGAGGAGCGCGACGACCAGAATTGCCACGCGCAGTTTCATGGGGACACACTCCGCATCACAAAAACCTTGAACTCCGGCCGCACGTCGGGATCTCCCCAGAGGAGCAGCGCCTGCCCCTTATCGCCCCAGTCGTCGCCGTAACTGTTCTTGGCGATCCAGAACGGCTCCTCAGTGAGCGGATCTGTGCCGTAGCCGAGTATGCAGACGGCGTGGAGGAGATCGAGAGTGCCGGTTGGGCGATAGACCGCGGTGCCGTCGTACCCGATCTGGAAGTTGCTTCCCACGCGGATTTCGACCATGAGCGGCGTGCGGTCCGTCAACGCCGCGACCATCTGCTCGATGCGCTGCTTCCCCAGGAAT
>JBFMFA010000860.1:0-1985 GCA_040753195.1 Gemmatimonadota bacterium
CGAGCGACGCGGTCCCAGTTGTAGTGCGTCTCGACCGCGCGGCGCCCCGCCGCGCCCATGCGCTGCCTGCGCGCCTCGTCACCCAGGAGCAACCGGAGCGCGGCAGCAGCCGCGTCCGTATCGTTAGGCATCACCACGATCCCCGTTTCGCCGTCACGTACCGCTGAGCGCACGCCGCCGCTGTCTCCGGCGATGACCGGCGTGCCGCTCGCCGCGGCCTCGACGAAGGAGATGCCGAACCCCTCGACGTCGAGGCCCTGTTCGCGCGACAGCCCCATGTAGACATCTGCCGTCGCATACGCTTCCGCCACCTCGTCGTCGGACAGCGCGCCGGCGAACGCCACGCGCTCGGCGATCCCCAGTTCAGCGGCGAGGGCGCGCAGCGTTTGCTCGTTAGGTCCGTCACCCACGACGAGATAGCGCACCGAAGGATATTGCCGCAACACGGCCGCGATGGCCCGCAACGCGACATCCTGCCCCTTGTGCGGCACGAGCCGCGCGACGGTCGTAACGATCACGTTGTCCTGCCAGCCGAGGCGGGCGCGCAGGGTCCCGCGATCGTTCTCCGGTCGGAACTGCGCGGGATCGGTTCCGAGGTCGATGGCCGCGATACGATCGTCCGCAGCAATACCTAACGAGGCGCACAACACCTTCGTCGTTTCCGCCGTCCACGCCGAATTCGCCACGATCCCCGCCGCGTTCTGCAAAAGCCGACGGACGAACATCCGCTTCAATGCGCTAACGGCGATCTTCTCCCGCTCGCGCAGCAGATCGCCGCCATTCACGTAGAGCAGCAGGGGCACGCGGGCGGCGCCGCCGCGGCGCGCCAGGAGCACCGAGTAGCCACACGGCCGAATGTTGCCGCAATGCACGACGTCGACGTGTGCTGTGCGGCGGGCGATGCTGCGCGCCCAGCGCAGCCGGTTCGCAAAGGTCCGTGCGCCGCGGAAGGAGAAGGCCTCGCGAGCGATGGGATACTTCTCCGCGTCATCGAAGCTCGCGGCGCTTTCCGCCGCCACGGTGGAGACTGTCACCCCGTCGGGGGCGAGGCGGCGACACAGTTCGACGTGGCGTCGCGCCATGCCACCGAGATCCGGTGGATAGTCGACCGTGACGAATAAATGGCGCACGGCGGCGTCAGGCCACACCGGCCTGCGGCGACGCGTTAGGTGCGGCACCGAGCAACGTGTGCAACTGCGCCTCCAGCGCCGCAATCGACTCGCTCTCGGAATAGTCGCGCGCGACTCTCGAACGCGCCGCGCCGCCCATCGCTTCCCGGCGGTCCGCATCCGAGATCAGCGTGGCAAGCGCGGCCGCGCATGCCGGCGCGTCGAACGTGTCCAGCAGGATCCCGGAGATACCGTTGGCGACGTAGCGCTCGAAGAGCGCGCCGCGCGCCGCGACGACCGGCACACCGTGCGTCATCCCGTCGAGTGTCGCAAAGACGGCGTCGTCGCCGCCAAGGGCGACCACCACGGCCCACGCTTGCGCCAGAATGTTTTCGACGTCGTTCGGAGAACGCACCCAGCGTACGACGCGAGACAAGCCTAACGCAGCGGCCTGCATGCGCAGGCGTTCGGGCACGTCGTCGCTGGCGATCATGTAGAGTGTCAGCTGTCGGTGCCGTTTGCGGAGCATGGTAACGGCCCGGAGCACGCGACTGGCGGGGATCGTCGCATTGACGTCGTAGACGCACACAAGCAGGGGCGCCGGAGACGCCAGCTCCGCTGGTGCGTGCTCCGGCAACGCGACGGCAATCTCGGCGCGCAAACGCAACCCCTCTGTCGGCTGGCCGGTCATGTCGCTCGCGGAGCGACCGGTCAGCAGCTGCGTGGCGGGCAAGAGTCGCTCCGCTACACTCCCAGTGCGTGTCAGCCGCGTGCGCTCCCCCAAGGCGATCCGCCTAACGAGCTGCGGCTTGTTGCGCATGCCGACGCTGGCGAGCGATACCAGCAGGTGATCGCCTTCGCTGTGCACGAACACCA
>JBFMFA010000861.1:0-1982 GCA_040753195.1 Gemmatimonadota bacterium
CCAACTTTCCATAAAGGGCGTTGGATGGAGGATCGTGTACGTCAGCCCGCTATGGATCAGATGCTCCTCTGCCTCCTTCTTTGCGCTCGCCAGGGGACAGTCCGGCACAACGCTCGTGTCGAACGACACGAATACGAAGTGGCCTACTCCTGCAGCGCGGCTTGCATCGATCAGATTCTTGGTTCCCGCACCATCGGTTGCAGCAAACGAGTCACCAGGCTGCGCCGTGAGCACCATCGTCACGGTCGAGATGACCGCGTCCACGTTGCCGCATGCGCGAGTGAGTGTGTCAGCGTCTTTGAGATCTCCGTAGACTATCGAGATTCCCAATTTCTTGAAATCCGCAACCTTCTGGTGTTCGGAGCTCGTGCGAACGAGCGCCACAACCGAGTGGTCGCGGGCGCGAAGGAGCCGGACTATTGCAGTGCCAAGAGCACCGGTAGCTCCGGCTACAAGAACAATCACGGGATTACCCTCGCGTGGAGACTCATCATCCATAGTTCAAATCGGGCATGAGCGCTAGCGACGCAGTACTTGTTGAGCGTGCCGCGATAGCGTGACGGGAAGGTTGTGCGAACAATAGCACCCAGTCATCCGAGCACTGATTCATGTTGACCGGATGATCCCAGGACGACGGCGACAGAAACCGCTGGACGAACAACAGCACCTCGTTGTGTGCCATTCTCCCTGAGGGCCGCCGTTACCGTGCCGGCGCCAAACGCTCCGCCTCACGTGCCCGGTCAGGCTTTCCCCAGGCTAGGTAGAGTTTCACCAGACTGCGCGCGGACTTTGCAGCTTCCCGGCGTTTGTGCGGATCGTTCTCTAATGTGCGCAGGCTCGAAGTCAGGAGCGACTCTGCCGCCGCATGATCACCGCGCATGGTTAGGCACTCGCCAAGCAGACGTTGGACCTCCGCGACCCGTGCATCGCGCTCACCCATCAGCTTGCGCCGCCGATCGAGTGCGAACCGTAACAGGGTATCCGCTTCGGCATGACGGCCGCGAACCGTGAGAAGCGCACCTAACGCCACGACTGCCTCCAATGTGCGCGGGTTCTCCGGGCCGAGCGCGACGCGCTGATTGGCCAGCGCCTGTCGCAATAAGCGTTCTCCCTCTGCCAAGCGCCCAGTGCGATGCAGCAACACGCCGAGATTCCGGTGACTGATACCGATGCTCTCGTGCGTCGGCGGGTAACGCTTCTCGCGCAACCGCAGCGATTCGCGTAGCAACCGTTCGGCCTCACCATATTGACCCGCTGCCGTCAATATCGTGCCGAGGTTGTTCATGGCAGTCACGGTCACGACGGCTTCAGGCCCGTTGGCCGTGCGCCAGATGTCCAGCGCCTCGCGCGCAAGCCTGGCAGCGCTGTCGAAACGCTCCATGCGGAAGTTGAGCACCGCGATATTGTTGATGGTGTTCGCCAACGCCGGACTTCCTGGCGGATACAAATCACGCGTTAGGCGCAGGGACACGGCAAGCAGGGACTCGGCTTCGGCGAGCCGCCCGCGGCGTTCCAGCGTCGACGACAAGGCTCGCGTGGTCCACATCACGTCGGGGTGCTTTTCTCCCTGTACGCGGCGCCGGCGGTCCAGCGCTTCTCGCAACAGCCGTTCGGATTCCTCGTAATGACCCAACTCGCGCGTGAGCGAGCCGAGGTTGTCCAAGCTGGTGAGGAGATCGGGATGGTCGGCGGGAAGGTTTTTGCGGCGGATCGCCAGAGCCTTCGTGTGCAGTGTCTCCGCGAGCGCGCGGCGCCCGGCATCCGACACCATCACAGCGTAGCTGCTCAGTGCCCGAGCCGTTTCGAGATGCTCCTCCCCCAGCTGCCGTCGCGTTAGGTCCACAATCGCCAGGCTCAGTGACTCGGCGCGGGCCATATTGTCACCGCGTCGTGCGACGGCGGCGAGGCCGCTCAATGTATTCAAGACGTTCGTGTCGCTCGCTGCGTACACGCGACGCTTGATTGCGAGCGCTTCCACGAGC
>JBFMFA010000862.1:0-1977 GCA_040753195.1 Gemmatimonadota bacterium
CGTGTCAGGGCCCATCTGCAACGCGCTGAAGATCGCCGAAAGCGGTGCTGAGACGGGCTGCACGGCGAGGGGGTAGGCGTCGTCGATGACGCGATGGGCGGCGCTGACGAGCATCAATGTGATCATCAAGCCGCCGATCATCGCCAGAATCAACACGGCATCGCCGCTGTGCACGCGATCGCCTTGCAGGCGTTTGGGCCTAACGATTAGCCGGCGATACAGGAGCGCGCCGACGGCAACGAGAACAGCGCCAGCGGTCAGTTCTTGCGAGAGGAGGAAGAGCCAGTGCAGCGGCTCCGGGAGGATGCTCCCGTACGAGAAGCCACGCACGACGCCCTGGATGAGGATCTCCAGCGCGCCGATCTGCAGGATCAGAAACCCCCAGAAGACCAGCGCGTGCAGCGGACCGGCGACGGGATCACGCAAGATCTTGGTCTGCGCGAACCCGATCGTGAGTAGGTTCCAGAGACGCTTAGGGATATCGTTGAGGCGATACTCCGGGCGCGCGATGCGCAGGTACCTAACGAGACGCTGCGCGTTGTAGGAGAAGAACGCAACGCCGAGCGCGAGGACGAAGAGGAAGATTCCCTGGCCTAGCTGCATGGAAAGAATCGTAGCGCTCTGAGTTACCAGCTCAAAAGCGGGAACGCAGATAACGCGGAAACGGCGTAGATGACGCGGATACTTGCTGTATTCATTTGCACGATCTGCGGTATCTGCGGAGTTCCTGCGTCATCTGCGTTCACGCTTTTTGAGGTCATCTGCGTTCCCGCTTTCTCAGGATTTGGCGCGAGCGTCCTTTACCGCAGCGGTCAATGCTGGCACAACCTCGAACACGTCTCCGACAATCCCATAATCCGCGACCTTGAAGATCGGCGCCTCAGGATCTTTGTTGATTGCCACGATACAGCGTGCTGAGCGCATTCCAGCGATATGCTGAATGGCCCCTGAGATTCCGACCGCGACGTACAATTCCGGACTCACCTGCCGCCCTGTCTGTCCAATCTGATCGCTGTGCGGTCTCCATCCATCGTCGGTCACCGCGCGCGTCGCACCAACCGCCGCGTTTTCGAACGCTGCCGCGAGTTCTTCCACCAACTTGAAGTTCTCGGCGGCCTTGAGTCCGCGTCCGCCACTTACGATCACCGGTGCGTCGGCGAGATCGAGTTTCCGGCTATCGCCTGAGGCGATCTCCCGCACCTGCACGCGCGACGCGCTCGGGTCACCCGCCGGAGCGGCGTTTTCCACACGCGCGTTCCGACTCGCCGGTGTGATCGCAAACGCTCCGGCGCGCAGCGATATGACCGCTGGTCCGTCGCCCGTTAGGCGGAGTGTCGCGAGAATCTTGCCGGTATACATGGGATGCGTGACGACAAACGCATTGCCGTCGCGCGTGAGCGACGTCACATCGCTCAACATCGGCGCCTGCATCCGCGCCGCCACGCGCGGTGCCAGGTCCCGGCCGCGTGCTGACGCACCAACGAGCACCGCCGCATAGCCGCCGCGCCCGCGTTCAGCGACCGTCGCCGCGCAGACTTCCGGATTGTGCTGCGCGAGCCGCGCATCTTCAGTGACGTACACGACGTCAGCGCCGTGCGCGCCTAACGCCATGGCGTGGCCCGCGTTCCCCGGACCGCCGATGAGAACGGCGTGAACCTCACCACCCAGCGCATCAGCCAACGTGCGCGCCGCGCTCACGGTCTCCAATGCGATTTTGCGCAGCTCCGCGCCGCGGACTTCTGCGAAAGCCAAGACGTTAGGCATCACAGCACCTTCGCTTCGGTTTGCAGCAGACGCACAAGCTCTGGTACGGCCGCCGCACCCTCTCCAACGATGCGTCCGCCGGCGCGCTCCGGCGGCAACGCCATCGCCTCGATGGTGACGTGAGTCGCGCCTAACTGCGCCGGCTTCACGTCCATGGGCTTCTTCTTCGCCGCCATGATTCCTTTGAGTGACGGATAGCGCGGCCGCGCGATC
>JBFMFA010000863.1:0-1974 GCA_040753195.1 Gemmatimonadota bacterium
GAGATCGCGTACTTCACGACGGGCGTCTACGACCGCCGCGTGAACGAACTGCGGGAACAGCTCAACGCCGAGCCTAACGCGCGCGAGCCGCGCTGGGAGCTGGCGCGCACATACGCGCTGCTGGGTCAATACGCCAGTGCCATCGCCGAGTTTACGACCCTAGTCGACACGACGGCTGAAGACGCCGCAGCGATCACGCAGCTGGGACTCGCCGAACAGAAACGCGGCAATCTCGAGAAAGCTGCGCACTGGATTACGCGCGCGCTGGCGCTGGAGCCGGAGAATGCGGGCCTGCACTTTCACGCCGGCGAGATCAGCTACCACCGCGGCCTGAACGACGAAGCCCTGGCGCACCTGCAGCGCTGCAGCAGCATCGCACCGGATCACGCCGATGCATTGTACTTGTTAGGCTTCGTGCTGGGCGACGTGGGGCGCCACGAAGAAGCACGGTCCGCCACGCAGCGCGCGATGCAGTTGAAGCCGGCGTTAGGCCGCGCGCACGCCAATCTCTCGCTCGATCGTGTCGACCCGCGCTCGGCGGCGGCCGCCGCCCAGGCGCGCGAGAAACTCGGGGTCTCGCGCGACATGACGATCTCCGACGAAAGCGCGCTGGCGCACTACAATCTCGGGCTCGCGTTCAGACAGAAGAACTACCTCTCCGAAGCGCTGCGCGAATACCGTCTCGCGCTCGACCGCGGGGAGGATCGCATGCTCGTCACGCAGGCGATGGCCGAGGTGCATCTCCTGCAAGGCGACGGTACGGCGGCCGCCCCGCTGTACGACCGGCTGGTCGAGATGATCGCCGACTCGCCGAAGCTCTGGAACGAACGCGGCGTGGCGTTGCACCAGATCGGGCAACTCGACGACGCGTGCGAGAGCTACGAGCGCTCGGTGGCGGTCGACGGACACTACGCGTTGGCGCTGAACAACCTTGGCGTGGCGCAAGCGCAAGCGAGTCGGCTCGAAGACGCTGTCGATTCGTTTCAGCGCGCGATGCAGGAGCAGCCGACCTTCGTAAAGGCACGCTTGAACCTCGCCCTGCTGCTGTACCGACAACGCGAGTTCCAGCTCTGCCTCGAAGCGTATCGCCACGTCCTGCGATTGGAGCCTGAACACGCGGTGGCGTGGAATGGCGTGGGCCTCGTGCTTTCAACGCTGCGCAAGTTCGACGACGCGCGCAATGCGTTCGCGCGAGCGATCGAAGCGAAGCCTGACTACGCGGAAGCGCGCTACAACCTCTCGTTCGCACTGTCGAATTTGGGTGATTTCGAAGGTGCCTTACGAGAGACGAAGCGGGCGTTGGAGCTGGACCCGTATTACGTGGCGCAGAAGTTCGAGCTGGCGATCGATCTGGAATTCGAGGATCCGGATCTCCGCGTCAGTCCGGACTACGGGACCGAGCGTCGCGACGCACGGGTGGAAGGCTTCCAGTTCGACGTCGCGGCGCTTGGCGCCTTGTTCGCTGAACTGGAACCAGCGGTCGCCGGTCATGCCGAACCCGTCGTCGCCGGGAGCGCGTACGCCGAAGCCAAGGCGATGCGACTCAATGGCCAGCCGGATCGCGCGCTGGCCGAAGCGCACCGGGCATTGGCGTTAGGCGGGAATCGTCTGGAGGGCTTGCTCTTGCTCGGGGACCTCTTCCTCGACCTGGGCGCGCATGGCGAGGCGTTGGAGCGCTACCGTCAGGCCAAAGACATCGATTCGACATGCATCTCGGCGTCGGCCGGTGAAGCATCAGCGCTGTTGGCGCTGGGTCGCGGTGAAGAGGCAAGCGCGATCGCCGAGTGGCTGGCGGAGCGCGCCCCCAGCGATGTGGATCTCATGTTGCTGGTGGCGAAAGTGCGCTGCGACGCGCGAGGGTACCTGGCCGCGCTCGCCGCGTTGGATATCGCCCGGCGTCTCGCTCCAATGCGTGCCGACGTCATGCGCCTAACGGGCGACGTATGCCGCGCCATGGGCGATCGCGTGCGAGCC
>JBFMFA010000864.1:0-1972 GCA_040753195.1 Gemmatimonadota bacterium
GAGCTGGCGCGCACATCGCACAGACCATTGGGCTGCAGGATGTCGCACCAAGGCACTGTGTTGTGGCCGTCGATGGGAACGTACGCATCGATGAAACGCGATAGACGCTTGGTTGACCGGCCGCTGTCCGCCGCATCGACGAAGCGCCACATTCGTGCACGCGGATTGCCGCGGAATGCCGTGATACCGCAGTCGACAAGTATCTCGTCATAAGATGGATTGTGCTGGTTGCGCGGGAAAACTATGGACGTTAGGCGCGCTCCGTAGTCGTAAGCGACTGCCTGGGCCGCGAGCAAGTCGGCTCGGAACGTCGCCGCTGTCTGGCCATTCTCGAGACAGAAATAGTGTGAGAAGGTGTGTGTTGCGAGCTCTTGGCGCGGTGTTAGGCGTATGCGCTCGATCAGACTGGCCGCATAGCGCAGGGGGTCGTCGGCCTCGCTCTCGCCCGTTGCGTCGTCGTACGGTGAGAGTGCTGGATTCGAGTACGCGGCACGCAACTGCGGAGCGTGTCGCATTCGTTCGACGCGGGAGCGTGCGAACAGGAAGCCGACTGTCGCCCAGGTGGCGGCAATGTCGAACTCAGCGAATAACGCGAGCATGCGCGGAATGGCCCCACGAGCTCCACGGAGGTTCGCGTCGTAAGCGCCGTTCTTGTAGCGGTGCCTAACGCCCCAATACAGCTCGAAGTCGAGCGATAGCACGAGGGCACCGCGCCGCGTGCTCACCTCGTCGCCTGAGCCACATGTTGATTGCTGCTCAGGTTGAGTCGTAGAGTCGATGCGCGTCGCGCGAGCTCCGCAAACAGCCGGTGTGCGATGAGGCGATGACCGTACGGGTTGGGGTGACTGTCCCATTCAGCCGCGCGAACGTTGCTGGGAGTCTCCCCGTCATACACATCGAATAGATTGAGCACTACAAAGCCAGCGTCTTCGGCAGCACGCTGGCCGGGTAGTTCTTTGGTAATTGCGGCGGACACATTGTCGAGTCCCATAAGAATAGGAATAACTCGATGCTCTTGTGCCTCTCTCGCCACGCGCTGTAACGCCAGCGTTACTATGCGATCCGCGAGCGACCGGATGTGGCGTTCGGTGCTAGACTCGAGCATTTCTCGTGTTGCGCCGAGCTTCCGCGCTACGGCCCATAGCAGCTGCTTACCGGCGAGAACGACCCCGGTCGGCTGCACTTCGGTGACGTTGGCATTCTGCACCAGATCGCGAATATCAGGATCGGGGATTGCGATGTTCGATGTCACTGCTCGTGATAGATGACTGACGATTCTATCAACGAGAAAACGTCGATGCGTCATCGTGACAACCACCGCATCCGGCTCGAACTCCCATACACGGTCTGTGAGCATCGTCACTTGCTGGAGCAGCGAGTAGTTGCCCACCCCAAAGTTCAGTACTTCGTAACTTGTGCCGTTTACTGACTCCGCATTGAGCCGTTTTTCGAGAATCGATTCGAATGTCTCGTCATCAGACACGCTGCTTCCCATGACGAACGATGGACCAAGCACTGCAATCCGATATGTGTCATGTGGCTTCGCCAGCGCGTACTCACGATCGCGCATGCGCCAGCGGTTCGTTGTGATCAGTTTTCCATTCAACCTGTGTTGCATTGAAGGACGAAGTTCGCCTCCCAAAAAGTCTGAGCGCTTCTCATAAAGTGGAGATGCTTCGAGCGCGACCCAATCCGCAGGGCGCATCGTAGACGAAGCTCGCCAGAGCTGGGCGTCGAGTCGACCGGCTCGATCGAGCTTTTCATAGTAGCCCCTGTGCTCAACCGCCGCATCGTGCGCGTTGAGCGTGGGAGACCGCAGCGATGCGACAGCCTTGACGACGCGCGGTTCGCTAACGCGCCGATAGATGGTTGGATGTCCCAGGACCAGTAGCGCGACCAATATCGATGCTTGCACACTCTGCTGTCTGATGAGAGTGGCCGGCGAGTCCTCGGTTACGACTGCGTCCCAACT
>JBFMFA010000865.1:0-1970 GCA_040753195.1 Gemmatimonadota bacterium
CGTCCTCACGATAACGCCTCACATCGTGAGGATGGCGGAGATCGGCGAGGAGGAGCGCCGGCCGATCTGGGTTGGAACGGAGAAGCAGCTGCGGATTACGGAGGAGCCACCGCGCTTCGTCGAGCCCGACGCGTCCCACTCGCTGGGTGCGAACGAAAGCCAGCCAGCAACGGCGCAGCCTCCCCCTGCTGGTGGAGCGCCGTCCAGTCTGGATGGGCCATCGACCGCACCGCATGAGAAACCGAGAACCGGGAACCGGGAACCGGGAACCATCCTGTTCGATCCGATGGAAGTGGTGGTGCCGTTGGGCCAGGAGTTCTCGATGCAGATCAGGGGACAGTCTTTCGAGCCGAATGCTCAGTGTTCGTTCCAAGTCGTCTTCGACCGGGCGATTCTTACACTGATACGCATCGAGCCTGGCCGGAGGGTGGCGGACAGCTTCAGGAGCGACATGAGAAATGGCGTCGCCTGGATCAGCTTTGTGTCAGGAAAGGATTTCGATGGGGACGTCTGCAGCGTTGTGTTGACCGGCAAGGCGCCCGGGTCGACACAGCTCCTGATCGACGGCGCAAGCGTGATCGATGCCACGGGCACGCCATCGAAGGTGTCCTTTGTGCCTGCCTCCGTGCGCGTGGCGGGCGACCGGGGCTCGATATGATCCGTAGGTCTCAAGGCGCGGGAGTGCAGTGCCATGAGGGGTTTTTCTCTTGAATGACAAAGATTTCTTGATTCTCGTGACACATGAGAAGGTAGGTTTCGAAATGGAGACGAGGATGGAGTGATGGTCGACCAGTTTCGTAGATTGGGTCTTGCCGCAAAGATCGGAATCATATTCGTGTCGCTGGCGGTGCTGGCGGGATCATTGTACGGAGGGCGGCTGCTTCTGCTGCAGCCATCGCAGACCCCGCCGAGTGCACTCAAAGGTGGGCCTCCGCAGTCGGTGACGATTCTCAGCGCTCACTGGACCCCGGCGTGGGTGTCGCCTCCGGCAGTGACCACATTCACGGCGGAGGTAGTGGCGCGTGCGCCCCACGGGACCTTCGTGGTCCATGGGTTCCTGCGCCTGACGGACGGAGCCGGAAACCTGGTGCGCAGCTGGGCCGAGATAAAGAAGGTCAAGACTGATACCGGGGAGGAGCGGATTCTATTCAGTTGGACATTTGACGGAAATGACGGTCTTGGCCAGCCGGTGCCAGACGGCGCCTATAGCACGGCCTTCGAGGTCCAGTTCAGAGGACAAAGAGCGACGTGGAGTGGGGTGGTCTGGCTAGATCGGCTGCCGCCCACTGTAGCAATTGACCGACCCGAAGAAGGCCAGTTGACGGGAGCCTCAGTCGACGTCCGTGCAACGTGGGCGGACCCGCTCAGCGGGATAGACCCGAGCACAGGCAGCGTGACTCTCGACGGCGCGCCTGTCAGTGGACTCCAGATCGATGCGAGTGGAGCTCGCGGGACGATCGAGGACATCGCCGGGGGGCAGCATACGCTCGTAGTGTCTGTGGCGGACTACGCCGGCAACACGGCCAGTGCGTCCAGGGAGTTCGTGACAGATCGCACGCCGCCTGCAATCACCATCCAGCAGCCCCGAGGGCAGATCAACGGGCCGTCTGTGGCGATTGAGGTCGTGTGGTCAGATGAGGGCGGAGCCGGAATCGACTCCAGCAGCGGTGAGATACTGCTCGACGGCTCGGCGGTGTCCGGCCTCGCGATCGATGAGCAGGGCGCGAGAGGGACGCTCGAAGTTTCTCCAGGCGCGCACACGCTGAGCGCGTCAGTGAGCGACGAAGTCGGCAATGAGGCGACTGCGACGAGCGACTTCGAAGTCAGCGGCGGCCAACCCGGCGTTCAGAAGACCAGCATCGTCGGGACAGTAGCCGACTCGGCGGGCGCGACACTCTCCGACGTCGAAGTATCGAGCCCGGGCGCGAGCCAAACGGTTACCACCGACGCCGAGGGCCGTTTCGTGATCG
>JBFMFA010000866.1:0-1963 GCA_040753195.1 Gemmatimonadota bacterium
AACGCCGCGTGCTCCTTCAGCGTGCGATACGCGGTCCCGCGGAAGAGACCGACGACCGCGCCGTTTCCGTTTGTCACGTCGACACGATAATACCCCAGACGCTCCGACAAGGCTTCTTCCCGAGCCCCCGCGGTGAGCACATCCCCTTCGCGAATCGCTGCCGGGTACGTGATTGAATTCTCGATGCTGACCGTCACACGGCCGTGCGTGTTGCACGCGAAAGCAAACGCTGAATCGGCGAGCGAAAAGACGATGCCGCCGTGAGCCACGCCAAAGCCGTTGAGCATGTCGCCGCGCACGGTCATCCGCAGCGTGCAGGTTTGTGGAGCGATGGCGAGAACCTCCACGCCGAGCCATTGGCTGAAGGTGTCGAGCTCCAGCATCGCCTGCTGGACACGTTCGGCCAGCTGTTGCGCGTTAGGTACGGCGCTGTCAGTCATTGAAGAAACTCTTTCCGGTGCGCGCCATCTGCCGCAGCAGCGGACTCGCTCGATAGCGGTCCTCGTGATACTCCTCGTACAGACGATCGATTTCGGCGAGCACGACTGGTAGTCCCAACTCTTCACCCCAGGCGAGCAGGCCCTTGGGGTAATTCAAACCTTTGGTGATCGCGGTCTCCACATCGGCGACGCTGGTGACGCGATGATGCACCGCGTCGGCGGCCTCGTTCACCAGCATGGACAATATGCGCTTCAGGATCATCTCGCCTAACGCGCGGTTCTCGGCGGACCTCGGCTTTGCCGCACCGGGCGCATAGTCGTAGAAACCGCGGCCGGACTTCTTGCCGAGCAGGCCGGCGTCGAGGAGCCTACGCTGCGTGAGCGACGGCTTGAAACGGGGGTCGTAGTACAGCGCGGTCCACACACTTTCGGTCACGACGTAGTTCACATCATGGCCGATGAAGTCCATGAGCTCGAAGGGCCCCATGCGAAACCCGCCTAACGCTGTCATCGCCCAGTCGATGTCGCTGATGTCAGCGAGACCCTCATCCAAGATGCGCAGCGCTTCGCCGTAGAACGGCCGTGCCACGCGGTTCACGATGAAGCCCGGCGTGTCCAGCGCCAACACCGTTGTCTTCCCCCAGCTGTCGACGAGCGCGCGGGCTCGCGCCACGACGGCCGGATCGCTGCGGACGCCCGGAACGATTTCCACCAGCGGCATGACCACCGCCGGATTGAAAAAGTGGATACCTAACGTGCGCTCCGGCCGCGCGCAGGCCGATCCGATCGCGCCGACGGACAGCGACGACGTATTTGTCGCCAGCATGCAATCGTCGCGTGTGGCTGCTTCGAGCGCGGCAAAGGCAGCCTTTTTGGCTCCCAGCTGCTCCACGATCGCCTCGATGACGAGATCGCACGGCGCGAACGCGGCGTAGAGATTGGCCGCTGGGCTGTCGGCGGGTGCCAGGCGTTGCAGCGCGGCATCGGTGTCTCGCTGCGTTAGGCGCCCTTTCTCGACATCGCGCGCGAAGCCTTTGGCGATGCGTTCACGCGCGGCGTTCGCCGCGCCTGCCTGCGAATCAGCAAGCACCACCTGGTGTCCGTGTGCGAGGGCGACGTGCGCGATGCCGCTCCCCATCGCCCCTGCTCCGAGCACACCGATCACGGGCCGGGTCACTGATCAGCGTCCTTCGAAGCGCGGAGAGCGTTTGGCGAGGAACGCCTGCACGCCTTCGCCGAAGTCGCGTGTGCGTCCCGCTTCGCGCTGCAGCGCTTCCTCGACATCGAGCTGCGTCGTGAGGTCATTGACCAACGATGCGTTCAGCGCGCGCTTGGTGAGCCCGAGCCCCCGAGTCGGCTGCGTCGCGAGGTGTGTGGCGAGGTCACGCGCCTGCGTCATCAACTCGGCGCCGTCGACGACCTTCCAGATCAATCCCCACTCGTGTGCCTGTTCCGCTCCGATCTTGTCGCCTAACAGCATCATCCCGGAGGCACGCGCCAGCCCGGCGAGTCGCGGCAGGAAA
>JBFMFA010000867.1:0-1962 GCA_040753195.1 Gemmatimonadota bacterium
GCTCGGCGCGATGATCTCCGGGCGGTGCGGTTCTCCGTTCAACAACGTCCCGGCGCTGTCGATGTACCCGCCGGCCCGACGAGGCACGATTTCCTTCTGATGTTTGTAGCGCAGTCCGGGAGCATTCACGGGGTAGATCAGCTGCTCGGTCACGAAGCGCTCGAATGACATCCCGCTCGCCCTGGCGATGGCGATGCCTAACAGGGGGGCTCCTGTGTTCGTATAGGCGAAGCGTTCTCCCGGTTTGAAATCGAGCGGCAGCGCCGCGACGAGCCGCACGAAGTCGGAGTCGGCATACGTCGCGCGATACGAAAACGCCGTGCGACTCTCCCAGTCGGGGGCACCGCCTGTGTGTGCGGCGAGGTGGCGCAGCGTGACGTCCGACCATGCAGCAGGGAGGCCCGGAACATACTTGGTGATAGGGTCGCCTAACGAAACCTTCCCCTCGTCCACCAGGCGCATGAGCGCCGCGACCGTGAAGAGCTTGGAGATCGATCCGATCTCGTAGACCGTCGCGCGGTCCGCGCTGACGTTTAGCTCGAGGTTGGCGGTCCCGTAGCCGCCGGCGACGACGGTTTGCCCGCGATGCACAGCAGCGACACTCGCGCCGGGGATGTTGTGCCGCTTGATGAACGAGGTGACCATCGAGTCGACGACCGCCTGCTGTGCAAGTGCGCTGGAGGCGAAGCACAGGGACGCGGTGACGACCATGGTGTGAAAGCCGCGCATGGCCCGGAATGTCGCCACGGACGGGCGTCGGCGTTAGACCGTGTAGCCGATGGCCTCCATCTCTTTGACGCTGAGTGGCGCCAAGCCTTTGTAGATCTCGCTTAGGGTCAGCAAGACTTCCGGGCAGTGCAGTCGAACGGCGCCGTCATCGAGGATCTCATCGCCCGCCCACTCGCCAGTTGGGCGGCGCCAGTGCCTCACGACACGCCGCCACGCTTGTTCGACGACGAGATACGTTTGCAGCGAGTGCAACGACTGATACCGACCGAGCTTCTCCGTTCGATCGATGCGCGCCGAACCGGGCGATGTTACTTCGACAACGAGGCACGGCTCGCGCACCAACTGTTCGTCGGTGTCGGTGGTGGCGCAGGTTACGATGACGTCAGGGTAGTAGACGTCATTGCCGACCCGCAGCTTCACAGCCTCGAAATACACATGGCAGGGACCTTCCGCCGCTGAGGCTTTGATGCGCGACAGGATATTCCAGACGACCTGGTTGTGACGTCTGGTTGTGCCCGCCATTGGATAGACTTCGCCGCCGACGAACTCGTGCCTGAGCGGCGACGCCATCTCGAAGGCGAGATACTCTTCGAGGGTCACCACCCTGTTCGGCCAGTGTAAGGCAGCATCAAACACGACCCACCATACCCGCGTGGACGTGCACTCGAAACTGCAAATATGCGACATCAGTAGACGTACGTCAGACACTAACCACGAACCCCTGACAGGTACCAAGGTTGTCCAACGGAGTGTTACTCTGAACGCTGGTCCCTAAACCCTGAACGCTCTTTGGATATGCGCTTCTCAGGTCTCACGCTCGTGCTTGTCGCCGCCACGCAAGCCGCGGCGCAAAGCTCTCAACTCAGAGTCCCCTACTCGATCGACACGCTGCCTAACGGTTTGACGCTGATCGTGCACGAGGATCACTCGGTCCCCACGGTCACCACGACTGTGTGGTATCACGTCGGATCAGGTGACGAGAAGAAAGGACGCACCGGTTTCGCGCACCTCTTTGAACACGTCATGTTCATGGGTTCGCAGAACGCGCCGTACCCGATGTTCGATGCGGGGCTCGAGGGCGCGGGAGCCAACAACAACGGCTCCACCAACAACGATCGCACGAATTACTTCGAGTGGGGTCCGTCGAATTCGCTCCCCCTCATGCTCTGGCTCGAAGCCGATCGCATGGGGTGGCTCCTCCCCACGATGAACCAGGAGAAGCTCGACGCCCAG
>JBFMFA010000868.1:0-1956 GCA_040753195.1 Gemmatimonadota bacterium
CTCTTGCCGTCGCTGCTGCGGCGCATGTGGCCCGGAAGCCCCGTCTCGTAGCTCGTGACGCGCGGCACCTCGCCGCTGACGTAGAACGCGCCGCCCGCCGCGACCTGCGGCTCGCGCGTGTTGACCACCTTCGCCCCGGCCCGGGCGAGCCGTTCGGGGCTCGGCACCGGCTCGAACGGAAAGAATTCGCCGCCCGGCCGCTGGTTCCCGCGCTCCGCGAACATGCCGGGATGCATGAAGCAGGGCGTGCCCGCTCCGCGCGCGCCCGCGATCGCCTCCACGGCGGCGACCAGCCCGCCGGCGTGATCCCAGTGCCCGTGCGAGAGCACCACCGCCTCCACCGCGCCGAAGTCGATCCCGAGAATTCTCGCGTTGCGCAGGAACGTCGCACCCTCCGGACCCGCGTCGAACAGCAGCGTGCGCTTCTCGCCGGAAACCTCCGCGCTGATCAGCAGCGACAGCCCGTGATGCGCGCAGCAGATGCTCTCTCCCGAAACCACCCGCATCCGCCCGCCCGTCAGCAGGCCGGTCCACTCCGGAATCACGTTCTTCGGATTCGACGACAGGCTGTCGGTCGCGTTGTCCACGACGACCAGCACCTCGAGGCGGTCAACGGTCAGAACATCGGGCATGCCGCCACCATACCAGACGGCCGCGCTTCAGCGGCGCAGGTGTAAACGATCGTTTACACAAGGGAATCAGTTGCATTTGCGACGCGCTCGCGGGCCGCCACGACAAGACCGCCGAGCTCATCGCCTGGTCCGCCCATGGCAGCCCCGCCAGCGCAACCCGCGGAGCCGCGGCGCCTTCCTTATCCGGATGTGGAAATGAAGGACATTACCGATCAATTTCTCGTGCGCGACGATGACGGCAACGAATATCAAGTGCTCGTGTACCAAAAGCGAATCGATACGAGCACCTTGGACCGTCGGAGTTTTCGGCACGGACTGCGCGAGGCGAGACTTGCGGATGGTCGGCACCTCAATCGCATCGACGACAACACATTCGAGATCGTTGAAGATGGAATTCGCGTCACTAGAGTCGACACCTAACCTGGCAGTGGTGCGGACGGGAAGTGCCGCCCTGTATTCAGTTTCCGCGCCGCCCGCCGCACACTTCCACGTTAGCGCGCAGGAACGCAGAGTGGTAGGCTATTCATATGAGCGACGCAGACATTGCAGAGATCCTGAAGCTGCCTCCCGAGGAGCGGATGCGCATCGCGGAGATCATCTGGGCCAGTCTCGCTGCTGCCCCAGACACCGTCCCGCTCGGCGATGCTCATCGCGCACTTATCGACGAGGCTATCGCTGAACACGAGCGCAACCCCGACGACGTTATTTCCCGAGAGCAGGTGCTCGCCGAAGCCCGCCGGCGGCGTTAATGCCTCTGCCGCTCGTCTACCGCCGCAGGGTGGGACGAGATCTTGCAGAGGCTTTTGCGTACTACGAAGAACAAGTCGAAGGCCTGGGTGAAAGATTTCTCAGCGCCGTCGATTCAACCTTCGATGCCATCGAACGCTATCCCGAGATGTTCGCCAAGGTCCATGGTGACGTACGGCGCGCAATCAGTTCGCAGTTTCCCTACGCTGTCTTCTATCGCATTGAACGTCTGCGCATCATCGTATTCAGGGTGCTGCACACGGCCCGCGACCCAAGAGCGTGGCCGCGGCCACGAGGAACTGCGCGCTAACAACGGCCTACGCAGACGCCAAGCTGCCCCCGAATTGGTTGACACTTCGGGCTAACAGCTCGGAGGTGTGTTGTGGCAAGAGCAGGGCCTCGCAAGATCGCCAGATACGTTCCGCCACCGCTCGCTGCCGGTTGTTGTAAACGAATGGAAGGGACTTCCCCTACAGCTCGTGCGGCATCAGACGTCGTGCCAGAGTGGAAGTGTGGTTCTTTCCAACTCAAACGGAGCGAGGGGAAGTCATGGGAGAGGTTACTACCGTCGGGATCG
>JBFMFA010000869.1:0-1955 GCA_040753195.1 Gemmatimonadota bacterium
GCGCCATTGGCTCACGAGGCGGAGGGCATCGCCGGCGCGTCAGGTATCACCCACGTCCCGTCGAAACCGCACGTTTTGTGGGTCCCGTCGCAGATCGGCTTCGTCTTTGACTCCCCGCAGCGACAGAGCGAGATCGCCTTGCCAGGGGTAATGGCCAGTTCACGTCCCGTCGAGTCGACGATGCGGACGTTAGGTGCATCCTCCGGAGAGATGCGATACGGCCCGTTGTCGCGAACAATGATCGTGATGACGGCCATCGGTCCAACCGAGGTTGACGTGAGCGCACGGGGAGTTGCGAACGCGCTCAAATGTAGAGCCTCGCTCCCGCGAACCCTCCACCGGAGTAGGCTTGACTCGTGTTAAATAAACGTTTAATTAGGTCGCATGGCTGCCCCGCGAACTTCAACTCCTGCCGGAGCTGCAGCGACTAACTCAGCAGACGCAATCCTCGACGCTGGCGAAGAGCTGTTTGCGGCGCAGGGATATGACGCGGTCACCATCAAGCAAATAGCTGCAAAAGCCAGCGTAAATGTCGCCCTGATCTACTATTATCACGACAGTAAAGAGACATTATATCGCCATATTATCGAGCGATTCGTTTCAGCGCTCGTCTCGAAAGCCTCAGCACACCTCTTGGCGGCGACGAATCCGGAAGACGCCATCCGAGCCGTTACCCAAGCTCAGTTTGAGCTCCTCAGCGCCAAGCCGTACCTCCCTCGACTGATCGTTCGTGAACTGGTCGACTACCAGGCGAGTCATGCCGCGCCAGTTCTCCAGCAGCTCGGCGCGAACGTGTTTCACCGTCTGGTTGGCGCCATTCGCGACGGTCAAGAACGCGGCGTTTTTCGCCGCGACCTCGATGCGCGCTTTGCGGCGTTCTCGACAATCGCACAGCTCCCCTATTTCTTCGTCGCGCGCCCCGCACTCGGCGCGTTGGCGTTAGGCGAAGGGACCCATGCCGACGCGGCAACAGCCGCGGCATTTGCTCGCCACGCCGGCAACTTCGCCGTGGCCGCACTCCGTACTCCTCAATCCTCCTGACAATGCTGACCCTTCGCCGTTGGACCATATCGGCGATCCTGGCTGTAGCGGCGTGCGACCAGAACGCTGAGTCGCCGGACGCGACCGGAACCGTGGAGCTGACAGAGACCGACGTGTCGGCCGCAGTTGCGGCAAAGGTGCGTCGCGTGCGGGTCGAAGAAGGGGACGCGGTCGCGAAGGGTGATACCCTCGCGGTGCTCGAGCAGACGACGCTGCCGGCAGACATCGAGCAACGGCGCGCACGTGTGAACGCGGCCGTCGCGGAACTGCGTGATCTCGAGGCGGGCTCACGCGCATCGGAGATCGACCGCGCCGAAGCGGAGTTGGCGGCGGCGGAGGCTGAGGCAAAGCGCACCGGGGACGAGGCGCGTCGTTATGAGGCGTTGCTGCGCGAAGGCGCGGCGAGCGAGTCACAGGTGGAGGCACTACAAACGGCCGCACGCGTTGCCGTGGGACGTCGCGACGCGGCTCGCGCGACGTTGCAGCAACTGCGCGACGGAGCGCGCCCGGACAGGATCCGCGCGGCACGCGCAAATCTCGCGGCGGCACGAGCGCAGCTCGACGCGGGCGAGGCGATGGCGGGCGATCTGGTGCTCCTCGCCCCGGATCGCGGTGTCATCCTGGGACGGTACGTGGAGCCGGGCGAGGTGATCGCCGCGGGGGTACCGGTAGTCGCGTTAGGCGATCCTCAGCGCCTCTGGGTACGGGTTTATGTGGGCCCGACCGTGTTGACGCGACTGAGCGTTGGCCAGCGCGTGCGCGCGACGATCGACGGAGTCGAAGGGCAGGAGTTCAGCGGTTCGATTGTGCAGATCGCGCCGCGCGCCGAGTTCACGCCGCGCGTGGCGCTGACGGAAAAGGAGCGCGCCGATCTGTTGTTCGGGGTCAAGGTGGCGCTCGACGACACGACAGGG
>JBFMFA010000870.1:0-1951 GCA_040753195.1 Gemmatimonadota bacterium
CTTGCCGAGGATCGCGAAAATCGGAGCGACCACCTCCGCGACGTAAACACCGTACGCAACAAATGCCGGAAGCCCGACCGCACCAAGTGGCCCGGCCATCCACGCAACTCCGTTCTTCACTTTGAAGATCCCATGCAAGAGCAACAGTCCCGCGACGCTCAGTCGCAAGAACAGCTTCCCCCAATCGCTCGCGCTGCCACTCACAGCAACATTGTTGGCCATTGGATCCTCTTGTAGGCGTATGCTCGGCTAGTAGAGTACGCACAACTCCCCGGCCCGCGCTTTCTCATTCAACATAAACCGTTCTAACCAACTCGGTGTCTTACCTAAGAACCTTAGGCCAAGACGCCGATGCCCGCTAACGTCGATCTCCTCCGCGGAACACTCGAACTTTTCATCCTGAAAACGCTGACGTGGGGCCCGATGCACGGCCTCGCGATCAGCCGCTGGATTGAGACTACATCCAAATCTCAGCTCCAAATTGAAGAAGGTGCGCTCTACCCCGCGCTCCACCGCATGGAGCAGCGCGGCTGGCTCAGCGCCGAGTGGGGGATCAGCGACAACAACCGACAAGCCAAGTTCTATTCGCTAACAGCCCGCGGCCGCAAACAATACGAAGAGCAGCTCGGCGCGTGGCAGCGCTACACCAAAGTCGCTGCGCGACTCCTAGCAGCCACGGGGGGCACAGCATGAAACGCCTCTTTCGCCTCCCATTCTCTCGCGCCCGCGTACAGCGCGACGTCGACAGCGAACTCGCCTTTCACCTGCAGGGCCGCATCGAGGAACTCGTCGCGCAGGGTATGTCGCGTGAAGACGCCGAGCGTGAGGCGCAGCGACGTTTCGGCGATCGTGCCGCCGTCGCGCATGAGCTGGAGCGCATCGACGTCGAAACATACAAGCGGCGCGCGTTAGGCGAACGTCTGGCCGCTTTGGCCAGAGACACGCGGTATGCCGCGCGTGGGCTGCTGCGCCGCCCGCTGTACGCGCTCACAATCGTAATCACGCTGGCCGTCGCCATCGGGGCCAACACCACGGTGTTTTCCGTCTTCGAGACTGTGCTGTTGCGGCCGCTCCCCGTGCACGGTCTCGATCGCCTGCTCGTCGTGCAGGATGACTTCCCGCTCATGAACCAGCGCTTTGGCGTGTCGTCTCTGGAAGCGCTCGATCTCTTTGAGCGTCGCGACCTCTTCCAAGCCGCCACTGCCACACGTACCACTTTTGGCACGTTGTTGGTCGGCGATGAGCTGACGCGCCTGTACGGGGCTTCCACGTTAGGCGACTTCGCGGGGGTCTTTGGAATTCGCCCGCTGCTTGGCCGCTTTTACGACCCCGAGGCGTCCCAGTTCGGTCGCCCCGCCGTCGTCGTGCTCAGTCACGAACTCTGGCAACGGCTCGGCGGCGACAGCGCGATCCTCGGCAGGATCCTGCGCATCGCCGATCAGTCGCACGAAGTCATCGGTGTGATGCCCGGGGATTTTTCTTACCCGCGGAGCGCGCAGTTTTGGCGGCCTCTCGTTCTGGATTCCGTGGAACTCGATCAAAAACGCAGCCGCGGAACTGTCATCAACACCTTTGTCGGGCGAATGGGACCGAGCATAACGATCGAGCGCGCGAGTGCGGAGTTGCGTGCGCTGGCAGATCAGTGGCATCAACGATATCCGGACGGCTACTCGAGGGGCGGCCACACACTCGTCGTCACGCCGCTGGTGGACAGGCTTGCCGGACAGCTCAAGCCAATCGTGGTCGCCCTCCTCGCGACAGTCGCACTCGTCCTGCTTCTCGCCTGCGCGAACGTCGCGAGTCTGCAGTTGATGCACACGACGGGACGCGCTCGTGAATTCGCCGTTCGCGCTGCAATGGGAGCGGGTCGCGCCGCTGTCGCGCGTCAGGTACTTCTTGAAAGCACGATCTTGGCGACGGCGGGTGGATTTGCCGGCATCCTCCTCGGTGT
>JBFMFA010000871.1:0-1943 GCA_040753195.1 Gemmatimonadota bacterium
GCTTGCGCGTCGCCTCGCGCACCTCGGTCTTTTCATACAAGGGCCGCGCGACTGACGTCCGCCGGATCGGGGCGGAGCTGCGCGTCGCGGACGTGATCGAAGGGAGCGTGCGCCGGTCCGGGCGGCGGCTGCGCGTGACGGCTCGCCTAACCAACGCCGTCGATGGCACGCAGAAGTCGGTGCTCCGTTTCGACCGCGATGCCGACGACCTTTTCGCCCTGGAGGATGAACTGGCCGCGGCGATCGTCGACACGTTGCGACCCAAACTTCTGCCGACGTCGGTGCACGTCGCCGCGCGTCGCTACACGGACAACGCGGACGCGTATCGGCTGTATCTGCAAGGGCGGTATGCATGGAACAAGCGGACCTACGAGGACACGGCGCAGGCGATCAAGTTCTTCGAGGCGGCCATCCGCGAGGACCCGACCTACGCACTCGCCTACAGCGGTCTCTCCGACGCGCACGCGTTGCAGCTCGACTATCGCAACGTGCCTGTCGGCGAAGGGATGGCGCACGCCAAGGAGTACGCGCGCAAGGCCCTGGAGCTGGATGATGCGCTGGCAGAGGCACATGCCTCGTTAGGCTGGGTGCTCTTCATCCACGACTGGAACTGGCACGAGTCGATGATCCACTTCGAACGGGCCGTCAGCCTGAGTCCGTGGTACGCCACCGCGCACCAGTGGTATGCCTTCCCGCTCGTCGCGTTAGGTCAGTTCGATCGCGCGCTCGCGCAGGTGCAGCTGGCCGTCGAGTTTGACCCATCGTCGGTGTCGGTACGCCGGAGCCGCGGGGGCGTGTTGTACTATGCGCGACGCTATGAAGAGTCGCTTCCGCATCTGGAGCGCGCAGCGGAAATGAATCCGTTTTCTGAAGAGACGCATCGTGCGTTCGGCTTTTCCTATCTCCACCTGGGAGAGCTCGAGCGCGCAGAACGTGCCTTCCGCGAAGGTCTGCGCTATACGCCGGAGTCCGCCTATTCGCTCGCGGGATTGGCCGGCACGCTGCATCGGCGTGGACGCGCCGCGGACGTCGCCACGTTGCGCCAGGAACTGGAGCGCCGCGCCAGCACCGGCTATGTCTCCAGCGCTGCCTTCGTCATGCTGCATGCATTGTTAGGCAACGTCGATGAAGCGAACGCGTGGCTCCAAAAAGCCTACGATGAGCGGCGCGGCTTCGTCGCCTACATCGCCGTGAATCCAACGCTCGATTCGCTGCGCGGATCCGCGGCGTTCGACGCGATGCTCGATCGCCTGCGCCTGAATCGCGTCACGGCACTCGCCTAACGCAGCGTATCGCGCTGCGCCAGCGCCATCACGGTGTCCACAAGCGCGGTGAGGATTTGCCGACGGTTGCGTTGCATGTGCTGCCCAGGGAGCCAATGCTGCTCTTTCGGCTCACGCGCACTGGCGAACAGCTGCTCAACGAGTGGCCGCGGGATGCGCTCGTCTTCCAGTGCGTTGATCATGATCACAGGTCGCGGCGAGACTTCCGGGACCCACCGTGCTGGGTCGAGGCGCGGCCCCGCGATGAGCACATTGGCGACATACGCGGCCGCGCTCCGTAGCGGAGCGACTGCGATGTACCGCTCGAGGCTGTGCTCGAGCAGGCGATACGGGTCGGCGGCACCATGTAACAGCCAAAGGCGCGTGACCCGGCGATCCAGCGCCGCCGCGATGGCCCCAAAGGGCGCGCCAAAGCTCGCGCCGATGATCTCGACACGCGTGGTATCGACATCGCTTTCGCGCAACAAATAGTCGAGCGCGAGGAGAATGGCCGGCGGCGTGTCGAGAATGGCGCGGCGAATAGCGGGGACCTGCCCGACGACCTTGAGACCTTTCGGGTTGGGTGCGCCGTGATAGGGGTATTCAATGGCCGCGACGACCGTGCCGCGGGTATCGGGGAAAAGGAGCGCCGCCTCTTTCCCCGCGCGCTGACCACCAAGG
>JBFMFA010000872.1:0-1942 GCA_040753195.1 Gemmatimonadota bacterium
GGTTGCGGCCGACCATGCGCGCGATACCAAAGTCCATCACCTTCACGACGCCATTGCGCGTGATCATGATGTTCGCCGGTTTGATGTCGCGATGCACGACGCCCATGTCGTGCGCGTGATCGAGTGCGTCGAGAACGCTCGTTAGGATCTCGGCGGCCCGACGCCAGGAGAGTTTGCCGGCGCGCTGGACGACGTGCTCCAGCGTTTCGCCGCGCACGTACTCCATGATCATGTACAGGTCGTCGCCGTGCCGTTCGAGGCCGTGCAACATGGCGATGTTCGGATGGCTCACGCGCGCCATCGCAATCGCTTCGGAGCGGAAGCGCTCGCTCAGGGCCGGTTGTTGGGTGAGCTCCGGGCGCAGGACCTTGATAGCCACTTCGCGGTCCAGCATCTGGTCGATCGCGCGATAGACGGTGCCCATACCGCCATCGCCGAGTTTCTCGAGGATGCGGTGATTGCCGACCGTGCTGCCAATCACGACGCCGCCGGGATGGCGCGCGTCGCTTTGATCGCGTTAGGCGAAGTTGGGCTGTGGTCGCTCATGGCGATGATTCCGACCGTGATGTTGTCCGGCCCGCCGCGCTGACGGGCCAGTTCTATAAGACGTTCGCAGGCGAGCTGCGGCAACGCGCCGCGCAATGCGTCGCGCATCTCGTCGTCTTCCATCAGATCGTACAAGCCGTCGGAGCAGATCAGGAAGGTATCCCCTGACCGCACCGAAAGCGGTTTTTCCCAACGTGCCACTTCCACCGCCGGTCGCCCGCCTAACGCACGAATGATGACGTTTTTGTCCGGGTGGTGGCGCGCCTCATCTTGCGTGATGGTCCCCTGCTTCACGAGATCCTGTACGGCCGAGTGGTCCTCGGTCATCAGAAAAATGTCGTTGCTGCGGATAAGATACAGCCGGCTGTCCCCGACGTGCGCACAGTACGCCAGCCCGCCGCGCAGCAGCAGCGCCGTACAAGTCGTCCCCATACCCTTGTAACGAGTATCGGCCGCGGCGGCCTCCACGATGACCCGATTCGCCTTCTCGATCGCGCGCGTGAGCGAACGTCCCGGATCTTTGGTGTCCTCACCATAGCGCTGGACGACGACGTCCACCGCAAGCCGGCTGGCGATCTCCCCGGCATTGTGCCCTCCCATGCCATCGGCGACCACCACGAGGATTCCTCGCTCCGCCACCTCTGCCGGCGTCGCTGGCTGCACCACGCGAATGCTGTCTTCGTTGATTTCGCGCACGCAGCCCACGTCCGACTGTGTCGCGATGTCGACCCGCAACGGTAGTGCAGCGTCCGCGGCAACGGCTTCACTCCCCTGCGCACCTTCTTTGCTGACGGTGCTGAACGGGCGCAGCGCTTCCAACTCTACCGTCGGGCGCACCGCCGGTGACTCCTGCTTGGAGCGGCCGAACAGACGTTTCATGAAACCATCAGCCATGTTGGGCACCTAACGTCACGTGAGCCGGCACCATTCCGGGCAGGGCTCGCATACGCGGCTCGGTACCGGCGGCAGGGCCGGGCGGCGTCATGCGCGGCCGCAGATAATAAGTAAACCGCGGGGATAAGCCATCCGTCACCACAAAGTTCACGACCTCATCTTCATACCCATTGCGGCGCAAAACGAGCGCGATGCGCTGGCCTAACGCCGCTCGCACCGTGTAGGGCGTGGTCCCGATGAAGCCGCTATCGGCGAACACCTGCGCCGTGCCCTCACCTAACGTGAGGACGAATTCCCGCATGTTGGAATCCAGCGCATGGTTCACGGCCGTGGCGGGCGTATCTTTGCCTGGCATTGCGGCGCCGACCGCCGCCCCCGTGGTGTCCGGCTTCATCGCTTCGTTGTTGCCTGATCCTGGCGTCAGCAGCGCGTACAGCAGAAACACAAATGCCGCGCCGGCGGCCGTCATCGAGGCAATCGCTGGCAACCGCTGTCGTAACGC
>JBFMFA010000873.1:0-1940 GCA_040753195.1 Gemmatimonadota bacterium
AGTTCTCGCACTACCGCAAGACCAGTGAAGATGCGCTCATCAATCAGACAATCGCGCCCTCTGCCGGTTCCACCGTCACGAACATCCGCCGGAACCTCGGTTCCATTAAAAACTGGGGATATGAAGCGCTTGTAACAACACAGGTGCTATCGCGCCGAAACGTTGCGTGGGACCTAACGATCGCCGGCTCGCACAACAGCAACAAGCTCATCACGCTCGGCAAGGACGCCGCCGGAAAGGAAGTCCCACCGATCATCGGCGCGACGATCCGTCAGACGCCCGGGTACCCCATCAACGGTTGGTGGTTACGCCCTTACACGTACAGCGACGCCAATGGCGACGGCCTCATTGCTGTGAGCGAAGTAACCGTGGACACGGCGTTCAAGTTCTTCGGCTATTCGCAGCCCCGCCTCGAGGTTTCGGTCACGAACGGACTCGACCTCTTCAATCGTGCACTGCGCATCCAGGCGCTCGTCGATCACAAGAGTGGTTACCGTATCAGCAACACCGAGCAGAGCTTCCTCTGTCAGCAGTCGGTCGGGTGCTATGACATCTCCAACCCGGACGCGCCGCTCTGGCGTCAGGCCCGGGCCGTAGCGAACCGGTTCACCGCCCTTCGTACGCCCATCGGTTACATCGAGGAGCTGAACTTCTGGCGCGTGCGCGAAGTGTCGCTGACCTACCAGCTCAGTAACAGGATCGCGGGACTGCTCCGTTCCGGTGGCGGCAACATCAATGTCGCGGTCCGCAACCTCGCCCTTTTCACCGACTACACCGGCGTCGACCCGGAAGCCAACTATGGGCAGAGCGACACGCAAAACACACTGCTCACAGCCGGGCCGCCGATGTACTTCACAGCCCGTATCAACCTGCGTTACTAACCTTCCTTCCGAGACACTACCATGCTTAGGACACTGCATAGCATTCGTCGGGCGGCGGCGTTAGGCGCGACCGCCGCGGCCCTCGCGGCATGCGATTCTGTAACTGATTCGCTGCTCGAGGCCCCAGATCCCGATCTCATCGATCCCAGTTCAACAGCCAGCGCCGAAGCCGCTGACGCATTGCGCGTTGGCGCACTCGCTCGGTTACGCGGCATCGGCCCCGGCGGCGAAGGTGCGTGGATGCTTGGCGGTCTCATGACCGATGAGTGGAAGTCCAGCGACACCTTCTCGCAGCGCAACGAGACCGACCGACGTCAGGTGCAAGACTCAAACGGCAACGTGCAGAACATGTATCGCAACCTGCACCGAGCGCGTAACGCGGCGCGGGAAGCTCTGAACGCGTTGCGCGAGTTCAAGCCAGACCCAGCGTCCAACCTCGGGCAGATGTACTTCGTGATCGGCTTCGCCGAGATGACCCTCGCGGAGAACTTCTGCAACGGGCAACCACTCTCTGATGCGTCAACGGGAGAAGTTGTGTACGGCAATCCAATGACAAATCAGGAGATCTTTACGCTGGCACTTGCGCACATCGACAGTGCTATCTCGTTGGCTAACGCCTCCAACGCGGCAGCGACGGAAGTGCGACGCGCAGCGATGGTCGTGAAGGCTCGCGTCCTGATCAATCTGAACCGCCACGCGGACGCAGCCGCCGTAGTGACACCCGCGAACGTGCCCACCACTTTTCAACTCAACGCCACGTTCTCGCTCACTGGTGGCGAGAACCAGATCTGGGCGCTCAACACCAGCGCAAAACGCTGGACCGTTGGAGACTCGTTCGACGTGAGCGGTCGCATACGTAACGCCATACCGTTTGCCTCCGCAGGTGATCCGCGCGTTCCTGTCGTCGGGACTGCAACGGGCACATCACCGGCTGGCCGTGGCTTCGATGGTTCCACGAACTTCATACGACTGAATGGACTATACGGCCGCACCGATGCGACACCGATCGTTTCGGGAATCGACGCTCGGCTCATGGAAGCCGAAGCGAAGCTGAAGGCA
>JBFMFA010000874.1:0-1939 GCA_040753195.1 Gemmatimonadota bacterium
GAAACCTAACGCGGCCGTCGTCTGGGGACGCATCGTCCTGCGCGCGCGACAAGGGGACTTCATCCCGCTCACGCAGCAGTTCTACAGCGAGCGTGGTGAACTCGTGCGCGTGATGACGTTTTCGGACGTGCGCCCGATCGGTGATCGCACGATTCCGACGCGCTGGGAGATGCGGCCCACTGCCAAACCACTGCACGCAACGACGATCACGCTGAAGAAGGCCGTCTACAATGGTCCCATTGATGACGCTGTCTTCACGCAGCGCAACTTACAGAAACCATGAGCGACAGCGATGACATAGTCGTTGGGCTGCGGGACATTCATAAGGTGTACCAGCAGAACAGTGTCGCCGTCCACGCGCTGCACGGGATCAACCTCGAGATCCGCAAGCGCGACTTCGCGGTGCTGGTTGGTCCGTCCGGTTCTGGCAAAACGACGCTGCTCAACGTGATCGGCGGCCTCGACAAGCCGACAACGGGACAGATCTGGGTCGGCGGCGTGGAGATCGGACGCATGACCAAGTCGCAGCTCTCGCGCATGCGGCTGCGCGAGATCGGATTCGTGTTTCAGGAATTCAACCTGATTCCCGTGCTCTCCGCGCTCGAGAACGTGGAATTCATCATGCTGCTCCAGGGAGTTCCTGAGTCCGAGCGGCGACGACGCTCCATGTCGCTCCTGAAGGAGCTGGGTCTGGAAGGCCTCGAGCAGCGCAGACCTAACGAGCTATCCGGCGGGCAGCAGCAGCGCGTCGCCGTAGCGCGCGCCATTGCGGCTGACCCGGTCATCGTCCTGCCTGACGAGCCGACCGCGAATCTGGACTCCAAGGCGGGCGCTGCGCTCATGGAGCTCATGAAGCGCTTGAACGAGGAGAAGGGCATCACCTTCGTATTCTCCACGCATGATCCGATGGTTGTGGAACGCGCGCGGCGCGTCATTCGTCTGCGCGATGGGCAAGTGGAGGCCGACGAGCGGAGAGCGGCATGACACTCTGGCGGATGGCCTGGCGCAACGTGTGGCGGAATCGGCGACGGTCCGCGATCACCATTTTTGCCATCACGATTGGGCTGGCCGCCCTGACATTTCTCTGGGGCTTCACCGATGGCATGAACCAGGAAATGATCCGCAATACCACGCGCTATCTCGCGGGCGACGTGCAGGTACATCTCGAGGGGTATCACGACGATCCCACGCTCGATCGCGGCATGGCGAACGCGTCGCCCGTCATGACCGTTGTGCGCCGCGATCCCGCCGTGGCGGCGGCCAGCGAGCGGCTCGAGGGACGCGCGTTGGCGAGCAGGGGTGACAAGTCGCGCGGCGTCACTCTCCTGGGGGTGGCACCCGCAGAAGAAGCACGAGTCAGCGATCTCTTCAAAGCCGTCATTGACGGCGCCGCGTTAGGCGATACGCCCGAGCGCGACGCGCTCGTCGGCGCTACGCTCGCGGAGGCACTTGGCCTCAAGGCCGACGACGAGCTGGTACTTATCGGTCAGGCCTACGACGGCTCGCTGGCGAGCGGCCGCTTCACGGTGCGCGGTGTGTTTCGCACCAAGATCGACGAGCTGGATGGCTTCCTCGTCGTTATGCATCTCCAAGCGGTGCGCGAGTTCCTCGCTTCCCCTGAGGGCACGACAGCGGTCGCGCTGCGCCTGAAGAGCCAATCAGAAGTCGCGGCCGCCGTCGAGCGCCTGGCTACGCAGCTCGGCAAGCAGTACGAAGTGCTCGGATGGCCACGCCTCCTGCCCATGGTGGTCGCGAGCGTGCGCTATCACGAGGTCATGGGCTTCGTTCTCCTGGCGATCTTCTTCGCCGTGGTCGCTGCCGGTGTGGCCAACCCGGTGCTGATGGCGGTCCTCGAACGCACGCGCGAGTTCGGTGTCATGCTCGCGTTAGGTACGAGCCAGGCGCGTCTGCTGCGCCTTGTCGTTTATGAGGCAGTGCT
>JBFMFA010000875.1:0-1934 GCA_040753195.1 Gemmatimonadota bacterium
CTGTAGCTCGGGGGGCGAGCCGTACGTCATCGCCACAGCCGGTCCATGGGGGCAGGCAAATGGTGCGATGCACAAGCGCGGCGTCGACCTCGCGATCGAACACATCAACGGGGCGGGTGGCGTCGGTGGGCGACCGGTCAAACTCATTGATCGCGACGATGAGGCGAGCGGAATGAAAGCGGCGCAAATCGCCGCTGAATTTGTGGCGGATCCGTCAATCGTCGCCGTGGTCGGCCACGTGAATTCCGGCCCGACGATCGCCGCTGCAGCAGTGTACGACGGGAACATGCCGGCGATCTCGAGCACGGCGACATCGCCGGACCTTTCGGGGCTGTCGCGCTGGGTCTTTCGCGTGATTGCGAGTGACTCGGTAAGCGCGGTTCATATCGCGCGTTTCGCCAAAAACTCCGGGGCCAAGCGTGTTGCGTTGCTGTACGAGAACAACGCGTTCGGCCGCGGACTAATGGACCCATTCCGCAAGAGCTTCGGCGGCGCCCTGATCGCGAGCGACCCGATCCCCAGCGACGCGAACGCGAACTTCGAACCGTACATCGCCTATCTGCGCACTCAGTCGCCGGACCTGGTGTTCATCGCAGGAAGTGAAGGATCCGGACTGGCGCTCCTTCGGGAAGCTCGGCGCCAGGGGCTGACAACGACCTTCCTGGGCGGGGTGGGTTGGGCTGGCGTCACGTCGGACACCTCGGCCTCACAGGGAGCATACGTTGGCGTTCCATGGGCCACGTCTGATGAGCGACCCGAAGCGCGACGGTTCGTAGAGGCCTTTCGTTCCAAGTATCAGCGCGAGCCGGATGCAAAGGCGGCGCTTGCTTATGACGCGACGATGCTGGTCGCGCGAGCGATGGCAGATGCCGGTCCGAGCCGCGCGGCGGTCCGTCGCTGGCTGATGGAGCTAAACGGCACGCGTTCGTACACCGGCGTTACCGGGCGGACTATCCAGTTCGAAGCGACCGGCGACGTGGCCGCCGGCGGCTTCGTGATGACGCGCGTGCAGAACGGCAACCTCGTCGCGCAGAGCGACGCGCGATAGGCGTCGCTCCACGCGGCCGCGTCAGTTGCGGCCGACCGGCTCCAGGCGCAGGATAGGCGTCGGCTGTCCCTGGCGGTGGTCGATGGCCAGGTAGATGTAGCCATCGGGGCTTTGCCTAACGTCGCGAATGCGTCCCTGCCGGCGCACCAGCACCTCGGCGACTTCCGCACGCTGACCGTCGATCGTTAGGCGCACGAGCTGCTCGCCGACCATACCACCGGCGAAGAGGCTTCCCTTCCAGCCCGGGAACTTGTCGCCCGTATAGAACATGAGCCCGGACACGCCGATGGACGGCACCCAGACATGTTTGGGCTGCTCCATCCCTTCTTTGTGCGTACCGGCATGAATAGCGGCTCCCGTCTGATAGTTGACGCCGAAGCCAACTACGGGCCAACCATAGTTCTTCCCTTTGCTGATGAGGTTCAGCTCATCGCCGCCCTGGGGGCCGTGCTCCGTCGCCCACACTTCGCCCGTTGCGGGGTCGACGGCCAATCCTTGCGCATTTCGGTGTCCTTTGGTCCAGATCTCGGGCTTCATATTCTCGCGGCCGACGAACGGATTGTCGTTAGGTATGCGGCCGTCGTCGTGCAGGCGGTTGATGCTCCCGTGATTGTTGGAGAAGTCCTGGGCCGGATGCGCGGGCAGGTCACCTGCTGGCGGAACCTGTCTGTCCCCCACCGTCACGAACATGAAGCCGTTTTTGTCGAAGGCGATGCGCGAGCCGTAATGTCCGGACCGCGCGGTTCCCCGCGTCGTTGCCACCCAGACATCCTGCACGTTCGTTAGGCGATCGTTCTCCCAGCGCCCACGGGCAACGGCGGTTGTGGCTGTGCTATCACCGAGCGGCTTGGAGTAGGAGATGTAGATGAGCTGATTCGACGCGAAG
>JBFMFA010000876.1:0-1932 GCA_040753195.1 Gemmatimonadota bacterium
CGCGCGAATTGCCGATGCGCGTGCTTTTGTTGCCGAATATCGCTTCACGTTCCCCGTGATGCTCGGTGGCGGCCGACTGCAAAATCGCCTACACTACCCCGGGCTGCCCTACACCGTCTTATTGGATGCTCAGGGACGGGTTGTACAGCGTTGGATCGGCTTTACCGGTTCCGACCAGATCGACGCGATACGGTCGGCGATCGCGGCGGAACTGGCACGCATGGACCGCTCGGATTTGACGCCGCACGCTTCTCATCACGCGGCGCATCTACAAGGAGCAGATGAATGAATCAGCTCGGACGGCTTATCAGGGGCTTCGTGACAATCGCATTTCTGGTGGGCCCAGCGGAGGCGCAGCGCTCGTTAGGTCCAGTCGACGGCCTCGACCTGCCACCACTGGACACCGGACGTGTCAGCGTCGGCATGACAGCGCCGGATTTCAGCCTGGAGTCCAAAGGCGGCGAACTCGTTACACTCTCCGGGTTTCGCGGCAAGAAGCACGTCGTGCTCGTGTTCTACCGAGGGCATTGGTGACCCTACTGCACTCGCCAGCTCGGTGAGCTGAAAGGTCTACTCGATGAAGAGCAGAAAAACGACGTGGAGTTGATCGCACTCTCGATCGACCCGCGCGATTTGCTGCAGAAAATGGCGGACCAGATCTCGGCGGATGGACTGAAGCCAACATTCACGTTCCTCTCGGATCCAGGACACAAAGTGATCGACAGGTACGGACTGCTCAATCCTAACGGGAAGGGTTGGCCCCATCCGACCACTTTCGTGATTGACAAGAGCGGCAACGTGCGCTGGAAGTTCATCGAGATCAACTACAAAATTCGGCCGACAAACCAGATGATCCTCGAGGCGGTGTCACGAGCCCAAACGCGCCAGCCGTGAACATGTGGATGCGGCGACGCTGGAAGGGCTTGGCGTTAGGCGCAGCGGCCTTGGTCGCGGTGAGCGTGTTTGTTGTGTCCGACAACGGCTCGTCCAGCGCGATCAGTCGGCAGACCGCGCCACGTTTTGCGGCGTGGACGCTCGATTCGCCGCCGCAGATGCGATCGCTGGATGACTATGAAGGGCAACCCATTCTGCTCAACGTTTGGGCGACGTGGTGCGATCCGTGTCGCGAAGAAATGCCCAGCATGGAGCGATTGCACAGGGACTATGCGCCGCGCGGATTGCGCATAGTCGCTGTCAGCATCGATGATCCTGGCAACGAACCTCTCATCCGCGAGTTCGTGCAGCAACACCAGCTGACGTTTGATATCCTCCACGACCCAAAAAGCGACATTATGGCGCAGTACGGTGTGATCGGCGTTCCGCAAACATTCCTCATCTCTCGGGAACGCCGCATAATGGCCACGCGTTTTGTTGCGGATTGGAACTCTGCAACCAGCCGCGCGCTTATCGATTCTCTGATGCAGTGAGGAGGTAGGTAACGTGGAAACCTCCGCTGCCACTACGTGTCCCGCGTGTGGTCACAGGCAACCGCATCAATTGAGTTCGTCGATGAGGATGCGGGGCCTCCAAACATCGCGTATGATTGAGCCGGCCGAGAGATCATCACGCCTTTCGGCCCGCCTAACGGGACGTCGATGTGACGGCGATAATGCATTATGGCTCGAGCTCCACACCAAGCCCCGAAGCCAGCCGGTTGACGTAGTTATAGTACGCGACAACGCTCGCAGCGTCGTGCACGCCGCGATCACCGAGTCCCACCTGCCGCAGCGCAACCACGTCCTGGTCGACCATCTCCTGCGGCGTGCAGGTCAGCTTGAGCGCGTACGTCACCAGCGCGCGTGCGCGTTCGCTTAGCGCGGCATCACTCGGTGCGCTGGTAAGTGCGTCGACCAGCGCGCTGTCGCTCGTAAGTTGACGGAGAGCCTCCCCGTGATGCTGTATTCAATAACGGCAGCCATTCGTCGCTGAGAC
>JBFMFA010000877.1:0-1931 GCA_040753195.1 Gemmatimonadota bacterium
GCTGCGTTCTCCCAAGGCGCGAGGCGTGAGGCGCGGTCCGGCAGCAAGCAGCGGAACGCGTTCGCGCGCGTGATCGGTCGATGGAGTTGTTGGATCGTTGCCGTGGTCGGCCGTGATTATCAGCAAATCGTCCTCGCGCAGGGCGCTTAACAGCGACGGGACCGCACGGTCGAACTCGCGCAGTGCGCCGTAGAACCCCGCGACGTCGTTTCTGTGCCCGTAGAGTTGGTCAAAATCTACTAGGTTGGCGAAGCATAACCCACTGTCAGCGTTACGGATAAACTCAGCGATCCGGGCGATGCCCTCGGAGTTGCCGGACGTGTGCTGCGCCGCGAGGGCCCGATGCGCGAACAGGTCATCCACTTTGCCAATGCCATATCGCGCGATCCCCTCGCGCGCGAGCACATCGAGCAGCGTGTCTTCAGGGGGCGCGAGAGCGAAATCACGCCGGTTTTCCGTACGACGGTACGTCGTCCCTTCCCGGACGAACGGGCGAGCAATCACGCGCGAGACGTTGTGCGGCTCCGCCAGAAGGAGCCGTGCCTTCAGGCACGCGGCATACAGCTCGTCCAGCGGAATCAGCTCTTCGTCGGCCGCGATCTGAAAAACTGAATCGGCGGACGTGTAGACGATCCACGCATCGGTGCGGCGCTGCTCATCGGCGAACTGCTCGATGATGGCGGTGCCGCTCGCCGCGATGTTGCCGATCGCCGCACGGCCGGTGGCGCGCTCGAAGGCGGCGATCACAGAAGCTGGAAATCCATCGGGATAAACGGGAAACGGTCGCGTTAGGTGCACACCGCACAGCTCCCAGTGGCCTGCCGTGCTGTCCTTTCCGGCGGATGCGGGTTGCATGCTGCCATACGCGCCTAACGGTTTCTCGGCGGGTGCCACGCCGGCAAGCGGCGCGATGCAGCCAAGCCCCAACGCAGCGAGATGCGGCAGATCCAGTCCGCCGACGGCTTGGGCGACGTTGCCTAACGTGTTGCTGCCGGCGTCACCGTACTGCTCGGCGTCGTGCGCGGCGCCGATGCCGACGCCGTCCAACACGAGGAGTACCGCGCGACGCGCGGCGCTCATGGCCCGATGTAACGCCGCTCGGCGCGAGAGCGCAGTCCCGTGAGCACCTCGTATGGCGAAAGCCCCGCTGCGCGCGCGGCCGTCGCGACGTCGACGACGGCATCGGCATCGCGGCCGAGGAGCGTGACGAGGTCACCGACGACGCAGGGGACATCGGTCACATCGAGCATCGTCATGTCCATAGTTACGACACCGACGATCGGTGCAGGGCGCCCATGGACCAGCGCGTGCGTACGGTTGCCGAAGGAGCGCCTAACGCCGTCCGCGTAACCGGCGTTGACCGTGGCAATGCGGCGGCGGCTGTCCGCCGGAGCGTGCCACGTGTGACCGTAGCTCACGCCGGCGCCGGGCTGGACGTCGCGCATCTCGACGATGCGCGCGCGCAGGTGCGCCACCGGGAGCGCCGCAACGGGACTGTCGATTGCGGTGCTGACGCCGTAGAGGAAGATGCCCGGTCGGGCAAGGTCCCACTGCGACGGCGACTGCTGCTCAATGCCGGGGCTGTTTTCGACGTGCAGATAGCGCGGACGTTCGGGGAGGGCGGCGACGGCTGTCTCGAAGAGCGCTTGCTGTTGGTCGATCGCAGCGAGATCGCTGTCCGCCGAATGGAGGTGGGTGAACGCCCCTTCGGGCGGTGACTGCCGCACGAGGTCGATGACCGCGCTGATCTCGTTATGTGGAATGCCGGCGCGCTGCATGCCGGTGTCGATCGCGAGGTGCCAGGACGCGCCGCTGGGAATCCACGCGGCGATCGCCGCGGGATCGCCTAACGTGGGCGTGAGATTCGCATGTCGAGCGGCTGCGAAATCGTCTTCGAGGAGCGGCGTGAAGACGAGAATCGGGCGGCTGAC
>JBFMFA010000878.1:0-1930 GCA_040753195.1 Gemmatimonadota bacterium
TCCCCGGGAGTCGCAGAAAGTCCTCGCGTTCACGATCGATAATGTCGTTGAAGGTGCGATACCCCGCTCCTTCGAGCACGGCCACCACCGCAGGCTCGAGGCCTTCAATCTCCGACAGCCGAACATCGGCCACTTCCTCTTCTTCCTCCGGCAGCGGCGCGAAGATCGGACTGTCGCTGCGCTCCATCCACTCACGGCTGGAGTACAAATCGATCTTCCAACCGGTCAGTTCTGAGGCGAGTCGTACGTTCTGGCCGTTGCGACCGATCGCGAGCGACAACTGGTCTTCGTCGACGATCGCCTGGATGGTGCGATTCTCCGGGTCGCTGAACACGCGCGCGACGCGCGCCGGAGCCAGTGCAAGCTTCGCAAAGCGCTCCGGGTCAGAGGACCACGGCACGATGTCGATACGCTCACCGTTCAGCTCGTTTACGACGGCCTGCACGCGTGAGCCTTTGAGGCCGACGCACGCGCCCACTGGGTCGATCGAATCGTCACGCGACCACACAGCAATCTTGGAACGGCTCCCGACTTCGCGCGCTGCGGCACGAATTTCGACGATCCCCTGCTGAATCTCCGGCACTTCGAGCTTGAAGAGCGCCTGCACGAACACCGGATCAGCGCGCGAAAGAATCAAACGCGGGCCCTTGGGCGTTTCCTCCACGCGCTTGAGGCATGCACGGATCGGATCGCCCTGATGGAAGTGCTCGCGATGGTTCTGCTCGCGGTACGGCATGATCGCTTCCGCTTCGCGGAACTTGTTGAGCATAACGACCAGCTTACCGCGTTCGATCTGCTGCACCTCACCGGAAAGCAGATCGCCGACTTTGCCAGAGAACTCATCACGGATGCGCGTGCGCTCGCCTTCGCGTACCCGCTGGATGATGCGCTGCTTCGCGGCTTGCACCGCGGCACGACCGAACTCATTGAAGTCGACCGGGATCTCCATGATGTCACCCGGCTGAAATTCCGGATCTTCATAACGAGCTTCTTCGAGCGCCACTTCGCGACTCGGATCGGTCACCTCCTCGACGACCGTCTTCAGGATCACGATGCGGATGGCGCCCTTCGCCTCGTCGATGTCGACTTCGGCTTGCACGTTAGGCCCGTGCTTCTTGGCCAAGGCGGCGTGAATACCGTCCTGGAGAAGTCCGTGTAGTTCGGTTCGATCCAGCTGCTTGCTATTGCTCAGCTCTTTGATTGCTGTGAGCATTTCAGATCCTATCATCGGGTCCTCTCGTCACGGTTCCACACGAAGACCAAGCGGGCTTCGATGACATCGGTGTATCGAATGCGATGCAGAGTGGCGCGCGCATCGCGCAGGACCGCCACCGCGTTTGCGTCGTCCCCTTCCATGTCCACGAGGTCCAACTCGCGCGTCTCGCGCGCGGTTGTACCCACGTCGTCAGCGACTCGCGACGTGACCAGTACTCGGCGACCGATGTAGCGGCGCCAGTCGGCGACCGAGCGCAGCGGTCGTTCGACTCCAGGGCTGGAAACCTCGAGCACATAGTCGGGACCGGCGATATCGACCGCATCGAGCTGCCGCTCGAGCGACCGCGAAACGAAGGCGCAGTCGTCCAGCGAGACACGCGATCCGTCGCGGCGATCGATGCGGACGTCGAGAAGAGGGCGCGTGCGCGTCCCCCCTCGACGGAACTCCACGAGATCGTATCCGAGGCCGTCAACTTGTTGCTTCACAAACGTTTCCAACTCAGAGTTCATGTCCTCTCTAGGTCACTTACAAGAACAAAAAAATGTGGGGGGCCACCCCACATTTCGGCGCGTTCTTCTCTTGCGCGGGTTCAGAATGTAGACGAAGCCGTAGGGAGCGTCAAGCGATCCGGGCGATGACAGCTATGTGACGTCCGGCGTCGCCGGCGCGGTGTGAAAAGAAGCGATCGTTGTCACAGCGGGTGCACAGGGAGGC
>JBFMFA010000879.1:0-1928 GCA_040753195.1 Gemmatimonadota bacterium
CGGGCGGGTCGGGCCGCTCGTCCAACACGGTCAGCAGCTGCGAGAGCGCGTCTTCCTCGCTCAACTTGCTCGACACCGATTGCAGCGCCGTTCGGTCAGCGTCGGTGAGGCCGGGCGCTCGTTCGCCACAGACACGCACTTCGCGCAACAGATACGCGGCGCCCGCGTAATGCCCGCCGGTGAGGAGCGTGAGCAGCATGCTCGTCAGCAGACCTAACACTTCGGCGCGCACCGCCGGATCGGCCTGCGTTTCGTAAATGTCCAGCAGGATGCTGAGCACATTGCGCCGCAGATCGGACTGGTACTCGTTGCGGATCTCGCCGCGCAGATACTCGATCTCGCTTTCGTCGAGGAAATAGAGCGTCGTGTCGAACGCATCGAGGCTGACGACGCCCGGCGGAAGCAGCTGCTCTTGAAGCGGTTCCGGCTGCGCCGAATCCTTCAACCGCTCCCGCTGGCTCTCATCCAGCCGTTCGATTGGCTCCGCTTCAAGCGCCAAGTCAACGTAGCGGTACCTGACGCAATTGAACTCGCGCTCCCAGAGCAACGTCAGGAGATCGTCCTCCTCTCCTTGCGCACGCCTAACGCGGCAGAGCAGGTCGATGAGATCCGCCAGTTCGTGCTGCTCCACGTCACGCAGCAAACGCACTTCGCGCACGCCGTCCTTGTACAGCAGCCAGGGGAGGTTGTCGGACGCTTTGTCGGGCTCGTTGAGCACGACACGCCCTTCCCACTTCAGCTGCGTTTCCGTCACCTCGAAAGCGATCTCTTCGCAGTGGTTCCACACCGCGCGGAACGCCCCACGCGCGTTCTCGATGGCACGCAGATACGTGGGATTGTTGTGCAAATACAGCTGGTGCGCGCGAATCGCGCGCGTTAGGTGACTCATCAGTTCGGTCACCAGCGCAACCGCGAAGGGCGGCTCGCCGTGTTCCGGTTCGGCGTGATGCGAAACCGCGGCCGCCGAGGTCACGCGGGGATGACTCCCATGTCGCGCAACTGCGCGACGTCTTTGTCCCCGCGGCCGCTAATGCACAGCAGCACATGATCGCGGCCTGACCAGCGTCCGCGCTCCGCGTGCACCCACGCCACCGCATGCGCCGCCTCCAGGGCCGGAATGATGCCTTCCGTGCGGCTGAGCAGCGTTAGGCCTTCGAGCGCCGCCGCGTCGTCGACGGCGACATACGTCGCGCGACCAGTCTCTTTGAGGTGCGAGTGTTCCGGACCGACTCCAGGGTAATCCAGACCCGCAGAGACCGAATGCGCTGAATGCACTTGGCCATGCGCATCCTGCAGCAGGTAGCTGAGCGAACCGTGCAGCACGCCGGGCTTCCCACGCGACAGCGACGCCGAGTGCCGGTCGCTATCGATGCCCTCACCGGCCGCCTCGACGCCGATCAACTCCACAGCGTCATCGGCGAGGAAACCGGCGAACATCCCCATGGCGTTGGAGCCTCCACCGACGCATGCGACCACCGTGCGCGGCAAAACGCCCGCGCGTTGCAGCATCTGCTCGCGTGCTTCCCGACCGATGATGGATTGAAATTCACGAACCATACGCGGATATGGCGCCGGCCCAACCACCGACCCGATGATGTAGTGACTGTCGCGCACGTTCGTGACCCAGTCACGTATGGCTTCCGTCGTAGCATCCTTCAATGTGCGTGTGCCCGACGAGACTGGGACGACCGTGGCGCCGAGGAGTCGCATGCGAAAGACATTGAGCGCCTGACGCCGCATGTCCTCCTCGCCCATGTAAACGACGCACTGCAACCCGAATCGGGCACATATAGTTGCCGTGGCCACCCCGTGCTGGCCTGCGCCCGTTTCCGCGATGATCCGCTGCTTCCCCATGCGACGGGCGAGAAGCGCCTGTCCGATGGTGTTGTTGATTTTGTGTGCCCCGGTGTGATTAAGATCTTCTCGCT
>JBFMFA010000880.1:0-540 GCA_040753195.1 Gemmatimonadota bacterium
CGGTGGTCGCAGCGGTCGCCAGCTCATAAGCCAGCACCCGCGCATCAAGTATCGCCTGCGACGCACCGTTGGAGCCGAACGGATACATCGCGTGGGCAGCGTCGCCGAGCAGCGCGCATCGCCCGAAAATCCAGCGCGGCAACGGATCGATGTCCGCCATCGGATACTCGTAGGATTCCGATGACGACGACACCAGATGATGCACATCCAGCCAATCGAAGCGGTAGTCTTTTACAAACTCCGCAATGACACTGGTCGGCACCGGCAGATTCCAGTTGCCGAGTTCGGTCTCGGCGCGCGTCGTATCTTTCGGTCGAACCAGCAGCCAGTTGATGACGCCATCCGCGATCGGATAGACCACCACGCGCTGGGTCTCATCGCCGATAATCACCATCGAGCGTCCGGAAAGAAACGGCCCGGCCTTGGTGACGCCGCGGTACATGACCCAGCCGTTCGATGCGAGCGGCGTGACCGCGCCATAAAGACTGTCGCGCGACGGCGAGCGGATGCCGTCAGCGCAGATCGCAACATCGGCCGTAT
>JBFMFA010000880.1:550-1928 GCA_040753195.1 Gemmatimonadota bacterium
ACACCGGACGATCCTCAATCAGATCGGTCGCGGCGATGGCGGCCTTGTTGCCCGTGGCGCTGATGCCCGTCACCCGCTGCGCGACGCGGATCGTGGACGCACCCAGCCGTTCGTGCACGGCATCAACGAGCAGCCGTTGCAGCGTGCCCCGATGAATGGAGTATTGCGGCCATTTGTAACCGGCGTCTAACCCGCGCGGCTCGGCCCAGATCAACTGGCCTCTGGGATCGTAGTAAGCCAGCTCCTTGGTCGGCACGCCCACTTTCGCGAGCGCATCCCCAAGGCCAAGTTCGCTCAATTCACGGACGGCGTGCGGCGGCAGGTTGATGCCGACGCCCACGTCGCGAATTTCACGCGCTGCTTCCAGCAGGAGAATGTCGCCCTGGCCGGCGGCGTGCAAAGACAACGCCGCCGTCAGTCCGCCAACTCCCGCGCCTGTGATCGCGATCGACATCGCGCTTCAACTCCCGGTCAGGCTGCTGCGGCTGCGCGCGGGAATTCGACCATCGCCTCGCCGACAGCGACCTTGTCGCCGTTCTGGTTCTTCACCAGCACGTCGATCAGCACGAAGCGCGAGTTCTTGGTGGTCTGCTTCGCCTTGATGATGCCTTCCGGCTGGATGGTATCGCCCGGCTTCACCGGCTTGACCCAGCGCGTTTCCAGACGGCGATGAATGGCGCCCGCGGGATAGGCCCAGTCGGTCAGCATCCGGGTGATCAGCCCGAAGTTGTTCATGCCGTGCATGATGATGCCGCCGAAATTGGTCTTGCCGAAATCGCCCTTCATGTAGTTGTCGTCGAGATGCAGCGGGTTGTAGTCGAGCGATGCATCGCAGAACAGGCGGATGGATTCGCGCGAGACCGAGAACTTCGGGCCGTCGATGCTGTCGCCAACCGAGAGGGTTTCGAATGTGGTCGTCATGTTTGAACTCCTCGCGTTACATCGGCCGGATGGTCTGGCCGCGGCCGGAACAGATCACGTCGCCGTGCTGGTTGAAGAAGACGTTGTCGTGGACCACGAACAGCCGCTCGCGCTTGATGAACTTGTCGAGCGCGCGAGCCTGCAGCGTAATCGTGTCGCCGGGCCGTGCGGGCTTATTGTAGCTCCAGGACTGGCCCGCATTCACGGTGCCGGGTGAGCGCATCCAGTCGTCAGCCTCGGTGCAGGCGAACATCAGCAGGATGTGAATCGACGGCGGCGCGATAATGCCGCCCCAGGGCGTGGTCTTGGCATAAGCCTCATCGAGGTAAAGCGGGTTGGTTTCACCGACAGCCTTGCACAGGAGCGCGATGGCTTCCTTGGTCAGCAGGTAGGGAATCGTCTTGCGCGGTTCACCCGGAACGATCTCGTCCCAGACCTTTCGCAAATTTTCGTCCTT
>JBFMFA010000881.1:0-1927 GCA_040753195.1 Gemmatimonadota bacterium
CATCGCGCGAGCATACCGTGTATCAGGCGCGCTGTTTGGACGAAGACCTCGTGCGCGCCGCGGACATCGTGCACGACATCGTGTTCTGTCCGGCCCTGTTGCCGCGCGACCTGGATCTGGAACGCAAGGTGGTGCTGGATGAGATCTCTCTGGTGGATGACACCCCGGACGATCTCGTCTTCGAGCTGCATAACGCCGAGATGTGGGGGAATCATCCGTACGGGCACTCCATTCTCGGTACGCGAGACACCGTAAATGCGTTAGGCGCGGCCGATCTGCGTGCCGTGCATGCGCTGGGGTATCAACCGGAACACATCCTCGTGGTGGTCACCGGCAATGTGGACCATGACCGTGTGCTCGCGGCGCTCGAGTCGACGGGGTGGGCCGGCCGGCCGCATGGAGGGACGATCGTCTCGGGCCCGTCAAAGCCAGGTGTAGCGCGGCGGAGCTACCGTCACGTGCCACGCGACACGTCGCAGACATATCTCGTTATGGGAAGCCCGGCGATCTGCTACTCGGACCGCCGGCGCTACGCCTTTGCGATCGTCTCACAGCTGCTCGGTGGCGGCATGAGCTCGCGTCTGTTCCAGCGCGTGCGCGAAGAGCTTGGTCTGGCCTACTCAGTGCACACGTATCAGTCGCTCCATTCGCATTTCGGCGTGCACGGGATCTTTGCGGCGACGGCGCCGGAGACGGCTGCGGCAGCGTTGGATGCCTGTTCGACGGAATTGCTGCAGCTCGTGCGCAATGGAATCCCGGATGACGAACTGGCCGCCGGGAAAAACCAGCTCAAAGGCCAGATGACGTTGGCGCTCGAGAGCGTGACGTCGCGCATGTATCGCGCGGCGGCCGTGGAGCTGTATGGCGACCCGGATCGCACGCTCGATGAAGTGCTGGCGGAGATCGACGCAATCACGCAGGATGAAGTGCGGCAAGTCAGCGCGGACTTCTTTGATCCTGCTGCGCAGATGGTAGTGAGCCTCGGTCCTGGGGCAGCGCTGGCTTAGCGCGCGGAAAGCCATACCGACAACGACCTAACGACTACGACCTGATAAAATGAAGATCGGCGTTCCGAAGGAGATCAAGACAAACGAGAATCGCATCGCCCTGGTCCCGGCCGGTGCGGAGGCGTTGCTGGCTGCTGGCCATCAGGTCACGATCGAGCGCGGAGCCGGCGTAGGGAGCGGCTTCGACGATACGGCGTACGCGGCAGTCGGGGCGCAGATCGCGCCGGACGCCGATGCGGTCTGGCGCGACGCCGAGATGATCATGAAGGTGAAGGAGCCGATCGAGTCGGAGTGGCCGCGCATGCGGCGCGGGCAGCTGATCTTCACGTATTTCCACTTCGCCGCGGACGAACGCCTAACGCGGGCCCACATGGAGCGCGGCCCCGTGTGTGTGGCGTATGAGACGGTGGAATTGCCGAATCGTGAGCTACCGTTGCTGACACCGATGTCGGAAGTGGCCGGGCGCATGGCGGTGCAGCAGGGAGCCAAATACCTGGAAAAATTGTACGGTGGACACGGGGTGCTGTTAGGCGGTGTCCCGGGCGTGCCACCCGCAAAGTGCGTGGTGCTTGGCGGTGGCGTGGTGGGCATCAACGCCGCCAAGATGGCGGCGGGCCTCGGCGCTGCCGTGGTGATTCTCGACATCTCGCTGGAAAGGCTGCGCTATCTGTCCGACGTGATGCCCGCGAACGTGCAGCTGATCTATTCCAACCGTCACAACATTCTCGAGCAAATCACCACCGCTGATCTCGTAGTTGGTGGCGTGCTCATTCCGGGTGCCAAGGCGCCGAACCTGATTCGCCGCGAAGACCTCAAGCGCATGAAGACCGGCGCGGTGATCGTTGATGTGGCCGTCGATCAAGGTGGCTGCGTCGAGACGATTCATCCGACGACGCACGAGAACCCGACGTATACCATCG
>JBFMFA010000882.1:0-1927 GCA_040753195.1 Gemmatimonadota bacterium
AGCCGCGTCGTCAGGCGCTGCCGATGCTCGGTCTGGGTGGGAGTATTGCCACGCCGCCCGAAGGGATCTCCGCGGAAGTGCTCGTCGTGTCGAACTGGGACGATCTACGCGCCAAGGCCGCGCAGGCGCGCGGCAAGATTGTGCTCTTCAATGTGCCATTCACGAATTACGGCGCGACTGTCCAGTATCGCGCCAACGGCGCCGTCGAAGCGGCCAAGGCTGGAGCGGTCGCGAGTCTCATCCGTTCGGTCGGTCCCTACTCGATGCGCACGCCGCACACGGGCGGCATGCGCTATGACTCGACGGTGCGCCGCATTCCACACGCGGCGATCACGACCGAGGACGCTGACATGCTGGCGCGCATGCAGGCTCGCGGCGACCGCATCGTCGTCAAACTCACGATGTCGGCGCGGACGTTGCCGGACGCGCAATCGCGTAACGTGATCGGCGAAATTGTTGGGAGTGAAAGGCCTAACGAGGTCGTGGTGATGGGTGGGCATATCGACTCGTGGGATGTCGGTCGCGGGGCTATGGACGACGCCGGTGGTGTCGTGGTCGCGTGGGAGGCGGTGCGTTTGATGCACAGGCTTGGCCTGCGGCCCAAACGCACAATTCGCGTCGTCGGATGGACGAACGAGGAGAACGGATTGCGCGGCGGCAATGCGTATCGCGACGCGCATCGCGGCGAGTTGGGGCAGCACATCGCGGCCATAGAATCCGACGCCGGTGTCTTCAAACCGGCGGGCTTCGGCTTCACTGGCTCCGACAATGGGTTTGCCATCGTGCGGCAGATTGGGACGTTGCTCGAGCGCATTGGCGCGGGAACGATCGAGCGCGGCGGAGGGGGCGCGGACATCGGTCCGATCATGCAGTTAGGCGTTCCCGGACTCGGCCTCAACGTCGACGGGACGCGCTACTTCTGGTATCACCATACCGAAGCCGACACGGTAGACAAGCTCGATCCGCGTGACGTCGCCCTGTGCGTCGCCACGATGGCGGTCATGTCGTATGTGCTGGCCGACATGGACGAGTCGTTAGGCCGCAACGTTCCTCAGTAAGGCGGCGGCCTACGATCGAGATTCCGGAGCGTGTTCCTCGCCTGCGACGCCCGCTGCTGCGGCTTTTTGGCGCCGCTGGGCTGCGCTTGTTAGGCTGGCGCATTACCGGCGAGGTCCCCAACGAGAAAAAGTTCATGATTCTGGTGGCGCCGCACACGTCCAACTGGGATTTTGCGATCGCCTTTCTTGCGTATCTGGCGCTCGAGCTGCGGGCGTCCTGGTTTGGAAAACGTCCGATCTTTCGCGCCCCATTCGGTGCCATTCTACGGTACTTCGGTGGGATTCCGGTCTGGCGCGGAGCCGATCACATCGTCGAGCAGTCGATCGTCGCATTTCGCGAGAATGACAGCTTCATTCTGGCGCTGGCGCCCGAGGGGACGCGCCGCCGCGTGGAACGCTGGCGCAGCGGCTTTCACCGCATCGCGTTAGGCGCCGGCGTGCCGATCCTTCCCGTATCCCTCGACTTTGCCAAACGCGAAGTGAGGGTCGGACCGCTCATGACCCTCACTCCCGACTACGTGACGAACCTCAAGCTGCTCTCCACGCGATTTGCTGCGGCAACGCCGAAGCGCCCGGAGCTCTGGAACCCCGAGCCAATCGCCTAGCTGCTTTTACTCGCCGCCCGGCGTACGGCCGCGACGAAACGCTCCGCCTCGTCCGGATCGAAATCGCTCATCGTCGACCGACCGTCGTTCTTGAACGAGTCGAACTTCAGTTTACGCCCTTTCCGGTACTCGAAGCGGATCTCGCCGTTCTCGTACGTGGCGTTTTCGATGTCTTCGACCGGGATGGCGAATTCGAATGCCATGCCTTTCGAGACGAGATCGGCTGTGGTGCGTTGCACCCAGCGTCCGAAGCGGGACTCGGCG
>JBFMFA010000883.1:0-1925 GCA_040753195.1 Gemmatimonadota bacterium
GAGGTCAATAGACGTGAGGCGCTCCGCGTGATCTATCCAGAGCGGCGCATCACGTTTGGCAGCGAACGGAGCGGCGTGCGTCGTTGGTTCGATCGCACCGAGATCCACGTTCGAGAAGACGGGACTTTTGGAGGAGGCGGTGACTGGCGCTGGGCCGACCGCGACCGCTACGAGATTACCTCGCGCACCGGCGGGTTCGAAGGATACGCCGACGTCGTGGTGCGTGTGCCGGCGGGGCGCACGCTCGAGATCCACCTGGCCGCGGGCGAAGCTGCTGTTTCGCGTGTCGACGGCGATGTGATTGTGGACGTTCACGCCGCCGAGGTGACGACGACAAACACCAAGGGCCGCCTAACGCTCGATACGGGCGCCGGTCGCGTGCGCGTCACGGATGCGTCGGGGAGCACGCTGATTGACTCCGGTTCCGGCGATGTGGAGATCACGCGTGTTTCCGGAGAGGACCTGCGGATCGACTCTGGGAGCGGGAGCGTGACGGGGACTGATGTGACCGTTGCCGACCTGGATGTCGACTCGGGCTCCGGCTCGATCCGTCTGCGCAACGTTTCGGCGAAAGACATTATGGTCGACAGCGGCAGCGGGTCGGTTGATCTCGATCTCAGCGGCGACGTGGATCGCCTGGAGGCGGACACGGGATCGGGACGCTTCACACTGCACGTCCCTGAGTCGTTAGGCGCTCAGGTGACGATCGAATCGGGGCGCCACGCGCTCGATACCGACTTCCCGATGACGATCACGCGCCGCGGCGATGATTATGTGCGCGGGACGATCGGAGATGGTCGCGGAGAGATTCGGATCGATACCGGATCGGGCGGCGTTAGGCTGCGACGAAGGAGTTAGTGGCTAAGGTCTAACGTCTAAGGTCTAAGGGCCGCCGCTCTTCCTCAGACCTTAGACCTTAGACCTCAGACCTTGGACCTCATTAGTGCTGCTGCCCGGCCGGCGCGCTCTTACCGTGCTCCGCGCCCGCGAACTTCGCGTTTGTCATGAGGACGATCGCGAAGGCCATCAAAAACAGAGCGATTGCCGTGACGGCCATCCCGGTCATCGCCGCTTTTTTGTCTTCTGGTTGCAGGTTGGACGTAGACATGGATTTGTGTGAGGGATTGTGTCTGTGGCCTAGCGACTAGCGCCTAGTTACTAATTTCTTCGACTCGGGCTTCGGTCAGCTCATCATTCTGCTTGATCTTCGGCAGGACGTCGAGCCCCTCGACGATGCGACCGAAGACAGTATGCACGCCGTCCAGGTGGCGCGTGTTCTGCTCGCTCAGAACTAAAAAGAACTGACTGCCGCCCGTGTCTTTCCCGGCGTGCGCCATCGACATCGCGCCGACGACGTGGCGATGCGGATTCCCCTTCGTTTCGCACTTGATCGTGTAACCGGGGCCGCCAGTCCCCACGGGGCCCTTCGCATGGGTCCCGCCCTTGGAGTACGGATCGCCGCCTTGCACGACGAAGTCGGGGATCACGCGGTGAAATTTCGTTCCGTCGTAATAGCCGCTATTCGCAAGCTTGGCGAAGTTGGCGACCGTGTTGGGAGCTTCCTTGGGATAGAGCTCGGCAACGACGGTTCCTTTTGATGTCTTGATGGTGGCCTTCATCGCTTAGGTCAAAGGTCAAAGGTCAAGGGCAGTCAGACCTTAAAGGCTGACGGGCACAAGTCGTTCACTACGCATCCGGCGCAGTTGGGCTTTCTGGCAAAACAGACTCGCCGGCCGTGCCAGATCAGCAGGTGTGAAAGCATAGTCCACGTTTCGCGCGGAACCAGGTCCATCAACGCGCGTTCAATCTTGATGGGGTCGTCGTCGATCGTAAATCCCAGGCGCTTGGAGAGTCGCGTCACGTGCGTGTCGACAACCACTCCCTCATTCGTATCGAAGGCGTTGCCTAACACGACATTCGCTGTT
>JBFMFA010000884.1:0-1922 GCA_040753195.1 Gemmatimonadota bacterium
CATCGCTTCGTCGTGCTGCGCATTGCCGCTGAGCGACTTCACGAAAAACAGCGCCTTCAGGTCGCTGAGCTCCACGGTGTAAACCGCCCCATCCGGCGTCCGGATGTGACAGTTCGGCTTCCCTTGGTCGACGTCGATGCTCGTCCCTTTGATGAGCCGGCCGTCGATAAAGCGCGCAACGACTTGGTTGACCATTCAGGTTGTGACGGAGTTCGCATTTAGACGCTGAAGTGCCGCGAAACGCAACTCTGCGGCCAGGACAAAACTCCCGGCAAGGTGCGTCAACGTGACGCATTCCGGGCATCATCGTCCCTCACGTGGCTAGGCTTTCGCGGCCCCAGGGCGGGGTGGCTTCGGTCACACGCTCGCGGCAGTCTCATTCTGGCGCTAATCCGCGCGGCGTGACGCCCGCGCACCTGCGCCTACACTACTGCGCGTCATTTTGAGGTTGGGCGTATGCGCTTTGCTCGCACCATCGTTGTCGCAATGCTCGCCGCGGTTCCGACAATCGCGTCGGCGCAGAGCGCCAGCAGCTTCGATAACGGCTGGTTCTGGGGTGCCAAAGGCGGTATCACGCAGTTCGATGCGATCGATAACGCCACGGGCGGTTTCAAGACTGTCAGCGCCACCACGATCGGCGGCGAGTGGCTGATCACGCGGAGTCGCGGCGCGCTCATGATGTCGGTCGAACAGGCCTTCTTCGATGAGGTGTCCGCTGTCTTCGATCCGACGTTTGCAGGTTCGGCGCGTCCGGTCGATATCAGCGATCTCCGTCGCTACCACGTTGGCGTTCTGGCGTATCCGGTCACTTGGGCCGGCACGCGACCCTACCTTGGCGTCGGATTCGCCGTGAACGTGATTCAGAATGCGTCGCCGCGGGGCACGTTTAGCAGCGAAGGCGCAATGGATTCGGTGTTCAATCGCGTGGATCGTCAGAGCACGCGTGCTTCGTTTGTGGTGACAGCTGGGCTTCAGGCGCACCTCGGCAGCCGCTGGGCCATTTTTGGTCAGGCGACGACGATGCCGACGCGCGACAATTTCCTGATCAACGGCTCGTCGAACACGTTCATGTTCGAGGGTGGTCTCCGTTTTCGTTTGAGCGACGCGATCGAGAAGCAGCAGTAGATCGCGAGGTAGGTCTCCCGGCGCGCGCCACGTGCGGCCTAACGGCTGCGGTGGCGCGCGATTTTTTTGTCGTGCGTTAAAGGAGAGAGAGCGGGAACACCACTGACGCAGAACGGCGCAGATGACGCCGACCAGCCTGTGCTTGTTGTGAGACGTCCTGAGCGGCGTTCATCCGCGCGCACTTGATCCGCGTCATCCGCGAGCGTAGTTGACCGCTCGGCGTGAGATGGAGGTTGGAACGCGGGAAATAAACCGATTGTCGGAGACGAAGAATCGCAGCATATCGTCTGCCGCCTTGGTTATTCCCACGCGCGGCGAGACCTGAACGTCCTCGTCGCGAACCGGCATCGCGGCCAAGATCCGCAAGGCGCCTCGCTGGAGTTCCGCGTGATTTAGTCGCGAATCGATACCTAACGCCGCGCACAGCTTCCCTGGGCCATTGGTGAGATCCCGATCGTCGCGCGCCGCGGGGCGACGCGTCCGCATCAGCTCAATACCGCGTATCGGCTCAATGGCGCGAATGAGAACGGCTGCACCGTACCCTGCCTCGCGCGTCACCGCGTTGACACACCAGTGGTTCCCGTAAATGAAATAGACGTAGGTCGACCCGGGCGGCCCAAACAGCGGCTTGGTACGCGCTGTGAGGCCCGCGGCCGCGTGGCACGCCGGATCGTGCGGACCCATGTACGCCTCGACTTCGACGATACGACCGGCGACCACACCTTCGGATGCGCGGTGCTCGAGAATCGCGCCTAACAAATCGCGCGCGACAACATCAGCCTCGCGGTCGTAGAACT
>JBFMFA010000885.1:0-1916 GCA_040753195.1 Gemmatimonadota bacterium
GGGACTTGTGGCTCGCAGGCACCCGAGCGATGCGCGAGCAGAGCGGCGATCTGGCGAGCCTGGAAGAACAGGTGGCTTCTCACACAGCGCTCGTCGAGGACGTTAGGCGAGCCCGTGCGGCTACGGATTCGATGGTCGGCTGGCTTGAATCCCAGGCGCCGTCGAAGACCGGGCCATCCGGCGTCGGCGTGGACGCCTATGACTGGTATCTCGCCAACGTCCACCTCGTGCCGTTCACATGGCAGGATCTCGTGGTCATCATGCAACGCGAACTCACACGAGCGCTGGCGTCGCTCAGCCTCGAGGAGCAGCGGAACCGCAAGCTCGGCACGCTCTCCCTCGTTCAGAACGAGGACGAACATTCGCGACGCTTCAACGCCGCTGTCTCCGAGTACATGCAGTTCCTCGGTGAGCGGGAGGTCGTGTCAATCCGCGACTACATGGACGCCGCGCTCCGAGCTCGCATCGGGCGTTACGCCGCGATACCGGATAGCCAGCGTGAGTTCTTCTCGCACGTCGACTATCGCGAGCCAGTCGTTATGCGCACACACGGGTATCATTGGTTCGACTTGGCTCGCATGGCCAACGAGCCGCACGCCAGTCCCATCCGCCGCGTCCCGCTCCTCTACAACATCTTCGACGACCGCGCCGAGGGACTCGCCACAGGCATGGAAGAGATGATGATGCACGCCGGCCTCTTTGATACACGGCCGCGCGCGCGTGAACTGATCTGGGTCCTCCTTGCGCAACGTGGCGCTCGTGCGTTAGGCGACCTGCGCATGCACGCCAATGAAGTGCCTATCGACAGCGCCGTGCATTTTGCGTCGCAGTGGACGCCGCGCGGCTGGCTTCGCGAAAATGGGAACACCGTTTGGGGCGAGCAGCACCTGTATCTGCAACAGCCGAGTTACGGGACGAGTTACATCGTTGGCAAAGTGCAGATCGAACAGCTCATCGGCGAACGAGCGCGCCAGCTGGGAGACAAGTTTTCATTGCGGGGCTTCATGGATGATCTCAACGCTGCCGGAATGATCCCTGTCACCCTCATCCGTTGGGAGCTGACGGGCGATGCTTCTGAAATCCGACGACTGACGACAGGCCCGCAGTAACTCGGCGTTGCCGCACTTTCGCATCCACTGGCATCCAAGGTGTGACGCGACCCACTTAGGAGCCCACCGATGCTGAAGAAACGCTGGATACTCGCCGCCCCTGGCATACTCGCAATCGCCGCTTTCGCAGGCCGCTCCGCGGGAGGCTGGGCCGTCGTGGGCGTGCAGGACTTGCCCGACTATGCTGTGGCCGGTCAGCCGCTCACCATCACGTACTCCGTACGGCAGCACGGCGAAGAGTTGATGCCCAACCTCAAAGGCATGGTGAGTGCGACCGCCGGTTCAGCCACCATCAACGTGCCGGCACAACCGACGGCGGAGCGAGGCTTCTACGCAGCGACGCTGAATCTGCCTAACGCGGGAAACTGGTCCATCACGATCGAAAGCGGATTCGGCAAGAGCCGGATCAAACAGATTCCGATGCACGTAGTTGCTGCGGGCACCAAGACGCTGCCGGCGCTGGCGCCGGAGGAGCGCGGCCGCCGTCTCTTTGTGGCAAAGGGGTGCGTAACCTGCCATACACATTCGGAGTCGCAGTCCGAGATTGGCGATGGCGCTCCGGAGCTAACGGGAAAGAAGTTCGCGCCGAGCTACCTGGCCGAATTCCTGTCTAATCCGAAGATCAAGCCATCGGCTCAGAAAAACGGCTGGCAGATGCCCAATCCGCAGCTGAAGCAGAATGAAATTGCGGCGTTGGTCGCCTTCATCAACTCTGATAAGAGCTTAGCCGCGCGCTAGCGCAGCGTAGTCGGGAGGGTGTTCGTATCGGCGCGGCCAAACGCTCTCCCCTGGCACGAATAGGCGGCA
>JBFMFA010000886.1:0-1912 GCA_040753195.1 Gemmatimonadota bacterium
CGGCACCTGCGTCGGTCTCGAGAATACCCCGCGGCGTGCCCCCGCCGCGGCCCGCGATGCGCTGGCGCGCCGCGTCGATGTCGGCGACCGGGATCGCGCCTAACGGCGGTCGCGTTTCAGTGTGCGTCACGCAAGCCACCGATCGCGAGGCGTGTCCCCGCCCCTTCGGTCAAGGCGCGCTTATAAAGATACGCGGCACACGCGATGTCCTCGACGGCGAGGCCTAACGACTTGAACAGCGTGACGTCGCTCCCGCTCCCACGACCGTCGACGCGGCCGGCCACGAGCTCGCCGATCTCACCACGGATGTGCGCGTCGGTGATGGCACCTTCGGAACGCGGAATGAGGAAATCCCCCGCTTCGTTGAGCGTCGATTCGCGGCGGTCGACAAAGAGTTTGGACTTCACAACGGCAGCGGTGTCGAGCTCTCGCGCGGCCTTGAGGCTCGCCCCGACGGCGTTGATGTGCGCCCCATCGGCGATCCAGTCGCCGTGCAGCACCGGCTCGCGCGAGGACGTGACCGTACAGATGATGTCAGCCCCCCTCACCGCATCCCGCGGCGTTAGGCTCGGAACTACATCGATGCCAAGCCGCGCTTTGGCCAGACGCACGAAGTCGTTGCGGCGCAGCTCGCTCCGGCTCCAGATGCGCACCCGCCGGAGCGGGCGCGCGCAGGCCATCGCCTCGAGGTGCGTGAGTGCCTGCACACCGCCGCCCAGGAGCGCGAGATCGCCGGCGTCCCTGCGTGCGAGAAGTTGCGTCGCCAGACCGGAGACAGCCGCCGTGCGGATGGCCGTAATGGAACTCGCGTCGATGATCGCGCGCAGCTGACCATTGCTCGTTTCAAAGTACAGCACCACCCCGATATGGGACTCGTACGGCGTGGCGTCGTTGCCCGGGAACACCGTGATGATCTTGGCGCCTAACGCATCACCCAGCAGCGCCGGCATGAGCGCGAAGGCGTTGGGCGAATCCGGGAGGCGGATGACCTGTCTGAGCGGGAGGAGGGCCTCGCCGCGTGATGTGGCCGCCAGCGTTTCGGCCATGAGATCGATGCAACTTGCCATGGGTAGCAAGCGCACGACGTCCGTATGCGAAAGGACCAGGGTGTGCACGCATGGGATACTGCAAACCTGCAGACTCAAGCACAACGCCACATCGAGCCTTGGAGCACGAGCCGTTAGTCAAAAACCCAGCTGAAAGCGCAAGCTCCCAGCCGGGCCTTTGACTCCAAGCTCAGTACTCAGAACTCTTTGTTCATTTCTTCCAGACGTACAGGACGAGCCGATCGTCCTGGATTTCCGCGGCCACGACATCACCGGGTTCGGGCTTTGCGGCGGATGCACTCAATGCGGTTGTGACAACCTCATGCTTCTTGAGTTCATCCTGCAGCTTGGAGATTCCGTCCTTGTTCTTTTCGACGGCCGCCTTGATGGCCTCACCATCCGTTGGTGCTGTTGCAAACGTCGCAACATCGATGACCTGAATTTTGTCGGCCATCGGTTTGAAGCTCGAGAACTTCGCGACGGTGCCTGGCGACGCTTCGATCGCGAGAATCAGATTGGGCACGCTGGGCATGGCGACGACGTCACCGCGCGCTTCCTTGCGCGTGGTGTCTTTCCGTGTGGTGTCCTGCGCATTGGCAGCGGATGTGCCGAGCGCGACCAAAGCAGCGGCCGCGAGGAAGTACAGCTTTTTCATATGCCTCTCGTGTGAAACTGGAGAGCGACGCAGGGCCCCGTCGCTACGCCTGCTCTCGGACGGTGATCACCGTTGTCGATTGGGGCCTTGGCGACCTAACGCGAGTGCGCGGTCGCATTGAGAACAAGATTACGCGCGCGCAACGCGGCGCGCATGCGATCTAGCTCACATTCTGTGGTCGCGTAACCCTCGTTATGCCTGGGTGCGCTAC
>JBFMFA010000887.1:0-1911 GCA_040753195.1 Gemmatimonadota bacterium
CGTTACCAGCGGCCACAGGTCCATCAGCAAACCGAGACCGCCGACGGCGATGAAAAGCCAGCCGACAAGCGTTATGGCGCGCGGTCGTGTCATCACAGGGGACGTGGTAACCGTTGAGGATAACACGGCTGTGTTTCGGGGCCATGCGTGTGGGGTTAGGCACGACGACGGAGAGGCCAACCGCTGTCTACGCGTGGTGACGTAACCCTTTTGGCGCTCAACGGCACTCAACTCAGGTGACCCCTCACGTGCTTTTGCACGAACTCTCCGACGCCGCGTTGATCCAGCGGTTCATGAAGGGTGAGGAGTTGGCATTTCGGGAGTTATATGCTCGGCACACGCCGCGCGTGCGCGCGATTGTGTGGCGCCTCCTCGGTTCCAATCGGGACGAAGCCGAGGATGTTGTGCAGGAGACATGGCTTGCAGCATGTCGCGGGATGGCGCGGTTCAACGGCACGGCGCGGTTCTCCTCATGGTTGACGACGATCGGCATTCGCACCGCGTACCGGCGCAGCGCGATGATTCCTAACGAGGACACTTTCCCTGACGTGGCGGTGGAGACGGATGACGGCCTTGCGACGGGAGTAGACCTCGAGCGCGCAATCGCGCGGCTCCCGGCGCATCAGCGGGCGGTCGTCGTACTGCACGATGTCGAGGGGTACACCCACGAGGAGATCGCAGAACAGCTCGGCGTGGCGGTGGGCACGTCCAAAGGAACACTGTCGCGGGCGCGTGAAGCGCTGCGACGCATGCTCAACGATGGAGTCTCGCATGTCCCCTAACGAATATCAGGACGATCTCGACGCCGAGGAGCGACGACTGTTCGATGCGCTGCCGCGCGAGATCCCGTCGACCGAAGAGCAAGCGGAGCGTATGGTCAACGTTCTTCGCGCCGACGGCTTCTTCAAAACGACGTCTCGCGTGTCTGTCGGCGTACGAGCGCTCGCCGCGGCGGCGGTGTTGATCGCGATTGGCGTCAGCGGTGGCGTCATCGGGTATCGGCTCGCAACGAGTGCGTCGCTCGAGGCGATGATCGCGCGGCCGGACCTGACGGTCTCTGAGCGCGTGCTGCTGCTGCAACGCGCAGGCTCGGCGTATGTGAAGGCTGCTCATGCCTATGCCGATGCAACGGCGAAGGCGGATTCGACCGCTGTGGAGGTCGCTCAGCAAGTGTTGCGTGGGGCCGCGCATGCGGTGGTACGCAGTCAGCTCGACGGCGGCGTAGCCGCGCGCCTAACGAGCGCTCTGCAGCCGATGCGCGCGAGCGCTCCGGCGAAACCGACGGTGCTCTGGTTCTGACATATGCGTTTCACTCTTCTCTGCATCGCTTATCTGACTCTCGCGGGCAACCTTTTCGCCCAAGCCTCACGCTGTCCGCTGCTGATTATCGACGACGTCGTTCAGCAGCCGACGATCGGTCCCGGTGAGTCATTCGGCGTAACGGCGTACCAGTGTGCGAGCTGCGGGATCAACAAGGACAGCGCGCGCACCGAATTCAGCTTCTTCTCGGAGCCGGTGGTCCTTGAAGTCACGGCCTGGACGCCATTGCGCGTGGGAGACGTGATCGAGGCGGTCAACGGACATCCGATTACCACGCGTGCCGGAGCCGACCATTTCACGCATCCGCCCGGCGGTGAAAATGTGATCAAACTGCGCCGCGCAGGAGCCAGCACCGACGTGCGTTTCGCGCCGCGGCAATCATGTGGACGCGAATTCTCCCTCAATCCGAGCACAATCGATCGCGTGGAAGTGTTGCGTGGGTACGTAGCGGTGGCGCGTTATGGAGCAGCGGGGCTCCAGGGCGTGGTGATTATCAGCCGAAAGAGAGACTCCAGCGTGCGCGAACCACCGGCGCCGCAAGTCATCCGTCCGACTTCCTCGTCGTTAGGATCGGCTGACCACGGTCGTTAC
>JBFMFA010000888.1:0-1910 GCA_040753195.1 Gemmatimonadota bacterium
ACCGACTGTATGAGATCAACGCCACTGGCGCCGTGGCCGAAGCGTTACGCGGCGAAAGCGACAGCGCCGCCGTGGCGCTCTTCGCCGACGTCACAAGCTCGTTAGGCGGACACGCACATGTCGAGCCCCTCTTCGACGATTATCGCCGCCAGGCGCTCCTGCCACAGCGGTTTTCGCAGCTGGGGCCCGGCGTTTCATGGATCGACGTGGACGCGGATGGGCGTGAGGATCTCGTCGTCGGCGCCGGCCGTAGTGGTCGCCTGGCCATTCTGCGGAACACCCCCACCGGCTTTGTGCGCGGCGAAAGTCAGCCCACGTTCGGCGACCTCGGCGCCGTGCTCCCGCTCCATCGCGGACGTCAAGTGAATCTGCTGGCCTCGCAGGCCAACTATGAGGCGGCGTCGCTGGAGGAAGCGCTCACGGTGCCGCGGGTGCTGGCGTTTTCCACGAGCGCCGCGAGGCCCGGCGTCGCGACTCCGATTGTACCGGGAGACTCCGCGAGCGTCGGTGCGTTGGCGTTAGGCGACGTCGACGGCGACGGGATCCTCGACCTGTTTGTGGCGTCGCGCGTTGTCGGCGCGGCGTGGCCACTGCCAGCCCCCTCGCACCTGTACCGCGGCGACGCGACAGGCTCCTTCACGCGCGACGCGACCATCTCGGATGCGCTCAAATCACTCGGCCTCGTGACGGCAGCCACGTTCGCCGATGTGACGGGCGACGGCAACGCAGATCTTGTTGCCGCCAGTGAATGGGGGCCGGTGCGCGTCCTCGTCAATGAGAACGGTCGCTTGCGCGATGCGACCAACGAAATGGGACTCGGTGACATCTCGAGTCGCTGGTTAGGCGTGACGGCCGGCGATTTCAACGGCGACGGCCGCCTCGATCTCGTGGCGACGAGTTGGGGACGCAACGTTCCCTGGCGTGCGTCGTCCGAACGTCCCCATGCGCTTTGGGTGAGCCGGACGCCGACGGGCCTGGCGCTCCTGTCGGCCGAGTTCGACAGCGTGACGAAGAAGGAGATGCCGATGGAATCCTTCTCGCGGCTCGCGATCGCTCTTCCGGATCTGAAGAAGCGCATCGCGTCATATGCCGACTTCGCCCGCGCCGACGTCGCGACCGTGTTAGGCGACGGTGCAGCGTCGGCGATCCGCGTGGGAGCAACGACATTCGACCACACGCTCTTCCTGAATCAGGGCGGACGTTTCGAGGCGCGCGCGCTTCCCGCGCTAGCGCAGCTTGCGCCGGCGAGTGGTCCCGTGGTGGCGGACTTCAACGGCGATGGTCGCGAGGATCTCTTTCTGAGTCAGAATTTTTATCCGACGGAGATCGGCACGCTGCGCTTCGACGCGGGAGCTGGGCTCTTGTTGCTGGGTGACGGCACGGGCGGTTTCACGCCCCAAAGCGTTAGGCAGTCCGGCATCGCGGTGCTTGGCGATCAGCGCGGGGCAGCGACGGCCGATTTCGACGGTGACGCGCGCGCAGACCTGGCGGTGGCGCAGAACGGTACGGTGACGCGGCTGTTCAGGAACGTGCGCGGCGCCGCGGGAATTCGCGTGCGGCTGGATGGCGGCGCGCAGAACCCGTTAGGCATCGGGGCGCAGCTGCGTGTGACGGCTGGTGGACAAGGAGGCCCCGTACGCGAGGTGCGCGCGGGAACGGGGTATTGGTCGATGGACGGCGTCGCTTCTGTGCTGGCACGGCCGCTGAATGCCGATTCTCTCTGGGTGCGATGGCCAGGCGGCAAGGTCCAGACAGTGGCCATACCCGTGGGCGCCGAAGTGCTCGTTAGGCGCCAGCCGTAGCTCTGCGCCGCGTTTTGGCGCTCGTGGCGCGTCGCGGGCGGCCCCGCCTCGGAACAAACGATACTGCGATGACCAGATGATCGGATGACCGGATCAGCACAAGAGTGA
>JBFMFA010000889.1:0-1900 GCA_040753195.1 Gemmatimonadota bacterium
TAGGTACAAAAAGCGACCGCATGCGGTCCCAGTCGCGCTTTTGCCCGGCTGGCCCCGAAATCACGTCATAGACGGCTTTGATGATCGCGTCGGGGGAGGAGACGTCCTCGGGACGCGCTGCTGGCCGTGGGGTTGTGTCGAGTGAGGGTGGGCGGATGTTCGGCTGTTGTGCCGGGAGACTGACGCTGGCGAGCGCCAAGGCGGCGAAAAGACTGTGTAGACGCATCGTTAATTGGGTCCGCGAGACGACTTGACGTTGACGCAAACAACAAAACACCGCGGCGCGCTGTGCGCTACCGCGGTGTTTTGATACACCCTGCACGAATTAGAGCACGTATTTCAAGATCCGACGCCAGATCCCCTAGATCCCAGATCCGCCAGCTGCGCCCGGTCTAGCGCCAGGGCACCCGGAGGCTCAACAGGATCCCGTAGCTGCCGTCGACTTCATAGTCGAGCCCAAACGGCTTTTGATACGTGGGCTGAACCGAGAGGGCGTCCATGAACACCAACGCAAACCCGACGTCCACCACGCCGAACGACTGGTTGGCGCGCAACGATTCGCCGCCGTCGACGGGGAGCTGCTTTTGGGAGTCGTATTCATAGCGGACGGCCACGTTAGGCACGATGCGCATCCCCGACGACAGGGACAGCGGCACGCCTAACGCGAGCCCCCCCGTGACGATCGCCGTGGTATAGTCGAAGCCATCGAGGTCGTACGGTCCGAAAATCAGTCCGGCGCCGACGATGGGGCACAGCTGCGCTGCGCGCCCCAAATTGATTTGATATCCGCCTTCGAGCGTCGCGGCGGAGCTGGTGACCTCGGTTGAATCGTCGATGGCGTACCCGCCGCCGATGCCGGCAAAGACCCCATCATCGCGTCCGGCGCTTATGGCACCACCGTACGCCTTTCCGTCGGTCGAGGTGTATCCGCCCAGGTTGAGACGCACCGCTCCCCTCTTAAAAGAAGGATAGCCGAGGCAGGATTGTGCGTCCGCGCTGTGCGCGATGCTCAACGTGAGCACCACTGCCGCGGCGGCTGGAAGCGTCAGTCGTGGAAGTCGCATGGAGCCCTCAATGTCGCGGTTCCCGCGTTAGGGGAAGCGCAACGGGTCGCGTGTTGAATGTGTGACAGATGACGTCGCGCCCCATTCGACGTGACGCTAACGTGTGCTTGCGCTCAGTCGTCGTACTGACGAATTCTCCTACCTGGAGCAGGATGCGAAGCTCGATCCCGCGATGGCTCTGCCTGGTGACACTCGCTGCGTGTGGCGGCGGTGACAGCAGCGGACCGTCAATACCGGTGGCCAACATATTCATTTCATCGCCGCAGCCGTCGATCGCAGTTGGCGACAAGGTGCAGCTCACGGCCGCGGTACTCGACTCGGCGGGAAACCCGGTGAGCGCACGCCTGACGTGGGCGTCGTCCGCAGCGATCGTCGCGATGGTCTCGGATGCAGGTCTGGTGACTGGTGTGACGGCCGGCGCGGCGAATATCACCGCGAGCGCAGGAGGAAAGACGGGCACGCTCTCACTGACGGTGCGCGCCAACGCGAATCTCGCTGTGGTGACGATGCCTCCAGGCGACGTGTTCACGCCGTTCCAGGTTTCGATTCCCGTAGGCGGCACAGTGCGTTGGGAATTTCCGCAGCGGCCGCATAACGTGATCTTCGACAGAAAGGCCGGCGCCCCGACCGACATCCAGTCAACCGCCAATGCAGCAGTGTCGCGTACGTTTGGCACGGCGGGCACGTTCCCATACGACTGTACGCTGCATCCCGGGATGTCAGGGGAGGTCATCGTTAGGTGAGGTGGGTCAAGGGTCGCGGGTCACGGGTCAAGGCAACCCTACACGCTCGCCATGACCTGTGACCCCTGACCCTTGACCCTATCTCGTCACGCC
>JBFMFA010000890.1:0-1899 GCA_040753195.1 Gemmatimonadota bacterium
CGCTTCATCTTGCAGAGCGTCGTCACGATGTTCGCCGAGGACTTCGGTCTACTGCCGAAGGATTTGCTCTCGTATCTCGTCGCCGACTGTGTGGAAGGGGCCAGCTCCTACGATCTGATCGGTGGGCTTTTCCGGCAGATGGCGGATCCGAAGTCAGCCCGAGGTGGGCGCTATGCGGATGTGCGCTACTTCAACGGAGGGTTGTTTAGTAGAGTCGAGCCCATCGAGCTGACCAAGGAGGAGTGTGCACTGCTCGGACTCGCTGCTGCCCAGCGCTGGTCCGCGGTCGCTCCGCCGATTTTCGGGACACTCTTTCAGCGATCGATGGATGCCGAGCGGCGGCATGCTCTCGGCGCTCATTTCACTGCGGAGGCGGACATCCAGAAGGTCGTCCTTCCTACGATCGTGACACCGTGGCTCGACCGGCTCGACGCGACAAGCACGCGGGCCGATCTTGAGTCACTGCTGAAGGATTTGCTCGCTTTTCGCGTGCTCGACCCGGCCTGCGGCAGCGGGAACTTTCTCTATGTCGCGTACCGTGAATTGGTAAACGTGGAGATGGAGATTCTTCGGAAGATTCACGAGAACTATGGTGAACGGGCACGGAAGGCCGCGGGCTCGCGGACCCTCATCAGCACCACCCAATTTCACGGCATCGACATCGATCCATTCGCCGTTGAGCTGGCGAAGGTCACGCTTATGCTAGCGAAGCGCATCGCTGTAGCCGAGACACGGGAATCGCGCTTCGCGGCGCAGCATGACTTGCCGTTCGAGTTCGAAAAACCACTGCCGCTCGATAATCTCGACGAGAATATCGTGGCGGGCGACGCGCTCTTCCTTCCGTGGCCGAAGTCCGACGCCATTGTGAGTAACCCGCCGTATCAATCGAAGAACAAGATGCAGCAAGAATACGGCGCGGCCTACGTGCACGACGTTCGGGAGCGCTACCCCGATGTTCCAGGTCGTGCAGATTACTGCGTCTACTGGTTCCGTCGCGCGCATGATGAGCTAGCGAAAGGCGGGCGAGCGGGACTCGTTGGAACCAACACCATTCGCCAGAACTACTCGCGCGAGGGAGGTTTGGACTACATTGTTGGCAACGGCGGAACGATTACGCAGGCAGTCTCGTCGCAAGCCTGGTCGGGTGAAGCACAGGTCAGTGTGTCGATTGTCAATTGGATCAAGGGTGCGGCGAAAGGCCCGAAGAAGTTGTTTCGGCAGCTCGGCGACCATCCGGATAGCCCGTGGGAAGTCGTCGAGCTGCCTACAATCTCCGCGGCCCTCAGCGGTCGGACCGATGTGACTAAAGCACATGACCTCGCGTGTGCAGTGACGCCAGAAACTACGTATCAAGGGCAGACACATGGTCACGAGGGTTTCGTCCTGGAGTCCGCAGAAGCACGCGACATGATCGCTAGCGATGGCCACAATAAGGACGTCGTCCATCCATTTCTGATCGGCGATGACATTCTCGGAAGTGTTCCGCCCGCACCGCAGCGTTACGTCATCGACTTCAGTCCCCGTGATATCTTGACCTCGCAGCGGTACGCGGCCCCGTTTAAGCGCATTGAAGCGATGGTGTTACCCGATCGGAAAGCCGCGGCCCAGGAAGAAGAGCGGCGTAACGCGGAACTACTCAAGCGCTCAGCGAGCGCACGAGTGAACCGACATCACGGGAATTTCCTCGCACGATGGTGGCAACTTTCGTACGCGCGGGGTGAGCTGATGGGACGCCTTCGGTCGCTGAATCGCTACATTGCCTGTAGCCGCGTGACGAAGCGGCCGATCTTTGTCTTCGTGGCGTCGAGCATTCATCCGAGCGATGCACTACAAGTCTTCGTCTTCGACGACGACTATTCGTTCGGAATCTTGCAGTCCAATCCGCATTGGGAATGGTTT
>JBFMFA010000891.1:0-1898 GCA_040753195.1 Gemmatimonadota bacterium
CCCCGCGCCTTTGAGATCGTTGCGGGGTAGCGGCACTCGTTTCCGAGCGTGGCCGACTGCGCGGCGTGCCACAAGTCAGGTCCAACGCCGGTGCTTGGTTTCAACGCGCTGCAACTGTCTGACGAGCGAGATCCGTTGGCTCCGCACGCCGAACCGTTAGGCACCGGCGCGGTGACGCTGCGCACGCTGGTGGAGGAGGACTGGTTGCAGCCGGCGCGACCGGAACTGATCACGCGGCCGCCGCGGATCCGTGAACGCGATCCCGTGGGACGTGCCGCGATCGGTTACCTGAGCACGAACTGCGGCGTGTGCCACAACGCGAGGGGACCGCTCACTCGGCTCGGGTTCAGTCTACAGCACGATCCGTCGGGTGCGCCTAACGCTGCCGAACCGGCGCTGGCCACAACGTTAGGCGCGACGGGCCGGTTTGTTGTGCCGCAAGACGGAGGCGTGAGCACCCGCCTCCTGGTGCCCGGGTCGCCGCGCGAAAGCGTGCTTCTGCAGCGCATGTTTTCCAGACGCCCCGCTGTTCAGATGCCGCCGCTCGGGACCGTTCTCGCGGATTCGGCTGCTATCGATTTGGTCAGCCGCTGGATCAGCGGTCTACAGGCTGCTGCGAGCGCCGGGCGTCGTAAGAGCGGCTAATTGGCGATCTCGGGGTGCTACGAGCGCTGCTGAAATCCCGGAGAGGACCGCAGCGTTTTTCCCCACACATCTTTCATGTCCTTCCCGACGGAGGTCCGGCGGATCCCGCGTTATCACTTCGACTGCGAGGGCGTTTCTCTCGGACCTCCATATGTCGGATCACCCGAACTGTGACGTCCGCGCATGCCTAACAGGAGCATCGTATGCGCGTCCCATCCGGGTTCCCAAGCCTAACGGCCGCGTGTCTAGTCCTCATCGCGCTGGGAAGTAGTGCGTGCTCGGACGGATCGAGCACCGAACCCAAACCGCCGCCTGACGACGATCTCCCTGGGGTTGTGATTACGACCGCCGGCGGGAGCTTCACATTTTTGAATGGCGCGGTCGTCCTCGACGTTCCTGCGGGCGCCCTAACGGCCAACACGCGCGTAAGCGTCCATGCGTTGAATGTCGGACCGGGGCAGGAACGTGCTGTTCCAGGCGCGCTGTTTGACTTCCGGCCCGACGGACTGCGGTTCGCAAAACCCGTAACGGTGACCATGCGATATGATCGGACGCGCGTTCCTCAGGGAATGGACGTCGCGATGCTGCGGGTTCACCGCTTCGTCGGTGGAGAGCCGAAGCTTTTGATCGGGAGTCGGCTCGATACGGTCAGCTCCATGGTGAGGGCACCGCTCGAGGGCTTTAGTCCTAACGGTGTTGGCGAGGCCACGGTCCCGGATGTGTTCGCGGGCATCAAAGCCATGGCGGATGCGGCCCCCACTGCCGACGAGCAAGCGTTGGATGCGCTCCGTGAGACCGTCCGGCAGGATGCGACGATCCTCGTTCCGAAGATGGACGGCGAGTGCACCGCAACACCTGTCCTGTCGCTGAAGAAGTCGATCATGAATCAGCTCGTGCTGATGCAGAGTTGGCTCGATCTGCTGAGCCTGGACGCGCCGGTGATCAGCGTAGATCAGCTGTGCTCGGGCATTTTGGACCCCTCCAACACTGAGATCATCATCGAGCCGACCGGCGAGCTCCGAGTCGTCCCAGGCGAGACGGCTCAACTTTCGGCGAAGATGGTCGGGCCTTTCGATCAGGAGCTCGTAGGTACCGTTAGGTGGCTCTCCTCGAACGCCGGTACTGCGAGTGTCTCCGCGGAAGGTCTCGTTACCGGAGTGTCTATCGGCCGAACCGCCGTGACGGCTGTGAGCGTGGACATGCCCGACATCAACGCCACCACCACCGTGATCGTGGCTCCAGACCTCCTCGTT
>JBFMFA010000892.1:0-1896 GCA_040753195.1 Gemmatimonadota bacterium
TTCCTTCACGCCCGTGTGGCGATACAGTCCTGCTTCGATCTCGCCAAGCTCGATGCGATAGCCGCGGCGCTTCACCATGCGATCGCGACGCCCCACGTACACGTACTCGCCATCCGGGGGCTCAATGACGACATCGCCCGTGCGATACCAGCGCGTGCCGTCTGCGTCGACGAGAAAAGCGCGCGCCGTCTGTTCCGCGAGATTCCAGTACCCCTGCATCACGTTAGGCCCGGCGATGATCAACTCCCCTTCACTGCCGCGCGCGACGTCGGTGCCGTTCTCGTCGATCGTGCGGCCGCGCAAATGCGCGCAGACCGCGCCGATCGGATACGGCTCCATACGATCTTCCGGGACCGTTTCAGGGATCGGATGATAATTGCAGACGTTCGTCTCGGTCGGGCCGTACAGGTTGTAGAACTTCGCGCGCGGCAGGATGCGCTTGATCGCGCGCAGATGCTTGACGGGAAAGACTTCGCCGGCGAAAAAGACGGTGTGCAGGGCGTCGTAATTGTGCCGATCCATCTTTCCGAACTGCGCCAGGAGCGAAAGGATCGTCGGCGTGGAATACCACGTTGTGAGCTGGCGCGTCGCGATGAGCTCGGCGAGGCCAACAGGCTCCTTCCCTTGGTCGGCGTTAATGAGCACCACTGCCGCGCCGTGCGCGAGCGGCAAATAGAGATCGAGAATCGAGAGATCGAAGTGAAATGGCGCGTGGGAGGAAAAGCGGTCGGCGCTCGACGGCTTGAAGGTGTCGCTGCACCAGCGCACGAAGCCCATCGCGTTTTCGTGCGTGAGCATGACGCCTTTGGGCTTCCCGGTCGACCCCGAAGTGTACAGGATATACGCCAAGTCGTTAGGTGTGACTGGGACCGTAGCGCTGGCGGGAACGGCGCCGGCATGATCCAGCGCCGCGCGGAGGCCCGCGCCGCCGCCGACGCTGGCCAGCTCCAGGACCGTAGGCACGTCGCCTAACGAGCGAGTCTCACCCTCCCAGGCCTCGCGCAAACGCGACTCCATCACGGCAACCTTCACCGCGCAGTCGTGCAGGATGTACGCGCTGCGCCACGCCGGAGCGTTGGCGTCGACAGGCACATACGCGGCTCCCGCCTTCATCGCGCCGAGTATCGCGGCGTAGGCGTCGATCGACTTGGTGGCGTACACGCCGACGCGGTCGCCGCGCGTTGTCCCAGCCGCGATGAGATAATCGCGCACCCGATCAGAGAGCGCATCGAGTTGGCGATACGACAGCGCTTGCTGCGCCGATGCCGCCTCTTCGACGGCCACGGCCTCGGGGCGCGCTAAGGCGCTGTATTCCAGCAGGTTTACGAGTGTTTTGCTGCTCTCATCCATCCGGTCACCAAGGGGGCTTTGGCGCGGGCCCCGTTAACGCAAACGCTACGCCATCTGAGGGCTCAGCCCACAGTCCGAACCGGCGCTTTTTGCCGCATCTGAAGTGCGGTGTCGCCCCGCCGCGACCCAATTCCGCCTCCTCGTGCGGGGCCAGCGACCCCCCAACCCGATCAGGGGCCGCTGGTGTGGGACTTACGGCACGTCTCGTTGCGAACTGTCGGCAGGGTATTCCACGCCTGCGACGCGTACAAGGTTCGCAAGTAAACTCTCCGCCAGGCCGCGATGAAGGGGGTTTTCCCTAAGGTCGACCGTTTGCTCGGCGTCCATCCGCGAAAGCGTCGCGCGTTCCGCGTACCCGATCTCCGCGAGGCTGCGGCGCAGCCGATGCATCGACGTTAGGCGCTCTCCGCGGCCAGGTTGCGTCCTTCCATGACGTCCGGCGGCTTGGCTCCCAGCGCAGACAGAATGGTGGGTGCAAGATCCAGGAGCCGCGCGTTCGAACCGTCGAATGGACGGCTCATGAAGAGCGCGCCCGGAACGAGGGCC
>JBFMFA010000893.1:0-1893 GCA_040753195.1 Gemmatimonadota bacterium
GCCAGCTTCATCGCTGGATTGCGTACGGCCTGGGCGCTTTAGTGCTGCTCTGGATCATGACCGGCGTCGTGATGATGTTCCCGCCGCCACCAACGACGCGACAGCCCGCCGCCGGGATCGTGGATCCCGCCGCCGCGGCGCGGACGCCGGCCGAGGCTTTTGAGGTACTCGCGTTAGGCGAACCGGCCGTCCGCAGCGTGACGCTGCGCCAGTTCGCCGGCCGCACGATCTATGATTTTACATTGCCCGACGGCTCGCACGCCTTCGTGGACGCAACAACGGCGCAACGCGTGACCTTTGATGACGCGCTCGCGCGGCTCCTGCTCGGTTCGGTTGTGATGCCTGGGACAACGCCCCGCCGCATGGTGCGTCTGGCGCAGCACGATCGGCAGTACCGCTTCGGAGCGCTTCCGGCATACCGATTCGAGCTCGACGATGCGCAGGCGACGCTGGTTCACGTGGCTGCCGACGGAGTGGTTACATCGACGAGCCGGCGCGGCCGCTTCCGCGCCGTTATGGCCGCCTTACACGAATTCCAGGTCCCGGGAGGTCTGATCCCGCAGCAGCCGCGGAAGCTACTGTTATTGGGCGCCAGCGCGTTGACCATTGTGCTTGTCGTCACCGGATACGTGCTCGTTCTCCCGGCCCGGTGGTTCGCGAGGCGCTCCAAGGCGAGCTGAGCCCCTAAACCATAAAATCGTTGCCTCATGCTATCAGCGCCTTTACGATCATTCATAGTCGTCAGGTCGTTGCTCGAGGCCGTTGCGCCGCCTGCTTCCACCTCATGCTCAGCTTGTTGGCCCCGCCGCGCGGTCCCCATGTTCGCCGTTAGGCGGCTACTCGTTCTGTTCTTGAGCGCTTCGCTCGCCGCGTGTTCTGGTGATGGCGGGATCGCCGGGAACGCTGCCGTCGACACGCGTGTCGCCGCAGTGCGCGTCGTTCCCAATGCCGCAACCGTCATGGCGGGGCGTCAGCTGAACTTGAATGCCACCGCGCTCAACGCCGCTGGTGGCACCGTCTTGGGCCAGCCGTTCAGCTGGACCAGCTCTGCTCCGAACATCGCCATCGTCGATGCCGCCGGAACGGTAACGGCGGTTGCACCGGGCACGGTGACGATATCGGCAACGGCTGCCGGCATCGCGGGCACCTCGGCCGTTACTGTCACCCAGGACACGGTTATCGCCGCGGTTACCCTCGCTGTAACGGCTGCGACGCTTCCGGTCGGCGGTACAATCACGTTAGGCGCTGCGGCGCGGAACGCCGCTGGTGACACCGTCTTCCGGCAGACGTTCACGTGGACCAGTTCCGCACCGAACATTGCCACCGTGAACACGACGGGACTCGTCACCGCGCTAGCGGTTGGTTCCGCGACGATCACTGCCAGCACAGCAGGACGCTCAGCCAGTGCGGCAATCAACGTCATCGCGGCGCCGTCCGACACTGTCGTTGCGTCCGTGAACATGACGCTGACCACCGCGACTGTTCTGGTTGGCAGTGCGATCACGTTAGGTGCAGTGGCGCACAACGCCGCCGGGCAGAGTCTTCCGGGAAAGCCTATGACCTGGAGCAGCGCAGCACCGGGCCTTGCCGCGGTGAATGCGAGCGGTGTTGTCACGGGCGTCGCGGCGGGCGGACCAGTGATCATCACGGCGACGTCACAGGGCAAGAGCGCCACTGCCACGGTGACTGTGGCAGCGCCGCCGACATCGACAGGAACGATCACGGTCAACGGCGCACAGCAATTTCAAACGATGACCGGCTGGGAAGCACTGATGGAGATCGGTCAGGCTGAATGCGACCCGCGCGCATACCAGACATACAAAAACGAAGTCCTGGATCGCGCGGCATTCGAGTTAGGCATCAACCGCATCCGCGTTGGACTGCGCAACGGCT
>JBFMFA010000894.1:0-1891 GCA_040753195.1 Gemmatimonadota bacterium
GGCGAGATCGCGCTCGCCGACCGTGCAGCGGCCGATTAAGTGTCCATTATCGGCTTCGCCCGTTGTCGTGCACGACACCGTCTCGCCTCGGATCAAGCGATTGAGCGCAACGCGCGCCGCAGCGCTGCAATTCCAGCGCCGTCCGTTGCGGCGCGTGCAGGGATGATCGGCGGCCGGCGATTCGATGTCGGCAAGTTGGACGAGCTGACCCTCGATGCGCAGAAGATCACCCTTGATCGCGCGCGCGCGTCCGGAGAATTCGGCAACCCCTCGCTCGTGCTCCGGAGCAGGCGACGCAACGCTTTGCCCCTGGGTCGCAGGCGCCGGCATTATGCGCGGCTTTGAAAAATTTGCTTCGCCCCAATTCGCGTCGCCTCTGAGCATCGGCCCGCCGACGAAAACCAGGAGGCCGAGCAGCGCGAGACTGCCGACGAGTTTCGAATTGAAAGGCAGGCGCAACGGAACATCGGGCCGCAGGCGCTCTTCAGCTTCATGCGTCTCGTCCCGGCGCCCGCCATGCGGAGGGACATGCGCTTCGGCGCGATGCCGAGCCATATCGAGGCGCGGCAAGGGAATGCGCGGCAGTCTGATTGTGGGCAGAGTGAAACGTGGCATCGAGATCTGCGGCTTCGGCAGCTCAGGAAGCCGCGCGCTGATCTCGCGAGCGATGGCATGGAGGATCTGCCAGATCGTGATCGCACTGGCCCGCACCGCATTCCAGACCGCAGTGAGCACCGCGAGCGTGATGTCGCGCGCGACCTCCGAGATACTGCGCAGGCTGGCCTGGCCAGCAGCGACGCCTTTGTCGCGCGCACCCTTCACCTTGTTGAGGGCCGCCACGCGTGCATCTTCGATGCGCCGCTGCCGGTCGGCGCGCCTGACGAGCACCGTCGTGCGCACATATTCGCGCCATTCGAAGCCTTCGCTTCGTCTGCGCCACCCGAACATGCAACCCTCCCGCAACGAAACGCGATTCGCTGTCACGCCATCATTCTGCAGAAATGATGGCAACGCTTTGGCTGAGGCGTTCCTATCCCCAGCTCCAGCCTGATTTGGCCTTCTGCGCCTGAGCCTAGGCTCAGGCGCGAGGATCAGTGATAGCCCTCGCCTGCACGTACCTTGCCCCGGAACGTCCAGTAGACGAACACGGTATAGCCGAGGATCACCGGCAGCATCAGCAGCGTCCCGACAAGCATGAACATCTGCGAACTTGGCGCCGCGGCCGCTTCCCAAACCGTGACCGAGGCGGGCACGAGATATGGCACGTTGGAAATCACGAGCCCGAGAAGGCCGAGCAGGAACAGCGCGATCGCCGACGCGAACGGCTGCAGCGGCTTCTCCGCTTCGAGGCCGCGCCAGCAGCCCCACGCGGCAAGAGCGGTCAGTAGCGGCACGGGAGACAGGAGTAGCAAGTTCGGCCACGAGAACCAGCGCTCCGCGATGCGCGGGATCTGAAGCGGCGTCCACAGGCTGATGACGGCGGCCGCGACGATCACGGCAATGAGCGCAATCCGCGCCTTCCGCCGCGCCCATGCATTGAGATCGCCCTCGCATTTGAAGATCAGCCACGTCGCGCCCAGGAGCGCATAGCCTGCAACGAGCGCTGCGCCGCAGAACAGAGAAAACGGCGTCAGCCAGTCGAGCGCGCCGCCCGAGAAAGCGCCGTTGGTTACGGAAAGCTCCTGTAACAGCCCGCCGAGCACGACGCCTTGCGCAAATGTAGCAATGATCGAGCCGCCGGCGAACGCCATGTCCCACAAGGCATGGTTGGGCTTCGCAACCCAGCGGAACTCGAACGCGACGCCGCGGAAGACAAGCGCCAGCAGCATGACAATGACCGGTAGATAAAGCCCGGACATGATGATCGCGTAAGCTTTGGGAAACGCCACAA
>JBFMFA010000895.1:0-1886 GCA_040753195.1 Gemmatimonadota bacterium
ACTTCCGAAACGAAAAGCGCCGGTTCTTCCCACGCGGCGAAGTGGCCGCCCTTGTCGACTTTGTTGTAGTAGGCGAGGCCAGGGTAGATCGTCTCAACCCAGGTGCGCGGCGCAGCCCAGATCTCCCCCGGGAACGTCGTGAACGCAACGGGAACCCTGACCGGTGGTGGGGCCTCGCCACCAACCTGCGCGAGAAACTGGCCGAACTCCCAGTACCAACGCGCGGCAGAAGCGCCGGTGCCTGTTAGCCAATACAGTGTGATGTTATCGACGATGGTCTCTTTCGTGAGACGACCTACTGGAGCGCCCTCGACGAACGCGCGAGAGATCTTGTAGTAGCTGTCCGTGTCGTGATCGAGCAACCAAGCCGCGAGCCCGATTGGTGAGTCGAGCAGCGAGTAGCCAATCGTCTGTGGCCGAGTGGACTGCTCCAGAAAGTAGCCGAAACCGCTCGTCCTGAAGGTCTCGAGCGCCTTGTGCGCCCCCCGTTCCTCTTCGGATTTCGCTGGCAATTTGTCGGCGAAGCCTAACGCGCCTGCAAGCAGGCTGAGATGGATACCGACAAGCCCCTTGGGGCCCTGGCGTCCCATGGCGTCAGTGACTGCGGCACCGACGTCGCCGCCTTGTGCGACATAACGCGTGTAGCCGAGGCGCTCCATGAGCTTGGACCACGCGCTGGCGATGCGACCATTCTCCCAGCCCAGTTCGCGTGGCTCGCCGGAAAAGCCGTAGCCAGGGAGCGACGGGAACACGACGTGGAATGCATCTGCGGCGCTGCCGCCATATTTCGTCGGGTCGGTAAGGGGACCGATTGTCTCGAGGAGTTCGATCACCGAGCCGGGCCAACCATGCGTCATGATCAACGGCATCGCGTTAGGGTGGCGTGACTTGACGTGGATGAAGTGGATGTCGACGCCGTCGATCTTCGTTAGGAATTGCGGATAGGCGTTCAGCTTCGCTTCGGCCTTCCGCCAGTCGTAGTCAGTCGTCCAGTATTTGGCCAACGCCCGCATCGTCGCCAGTTGTACGCCCTGCGAGCGATCCTTCACGAGCTCCATGCTGGGAAAGCGTGTCGCCGCAATGCGTCGCCGTAGATCGGCGAGAGCCGCATCGGGGACATTGACGCGGAACGGTCGCACGTGTTCATCGCTCTTTGATTCGCGTGACACTGACGTCGCGGGAGCGGGCGGTGCTTCGGTGCTAGTGAGCTGGGTCATACTTGGTTTCCTCGAGAGTGGGGTGGGTGCCTCGCGAGTTGGCGCGGCGGACTGAGCGTGCGCCAGCGCGGCGATAGACATAGAAAGCGCGAGGCCGAGTGCGCAGACGGTGAGGCGAGCCGAGCGATCGCCAGCGCGCGCACAGGTGGTCGCGTTACGGCGCGACCGAGTCGTTAGGTGATTCATGGCAGACTCCTGGTGTGGAGATTGGTCCCTGAGGAGCGTCCGGCACGGCTGATGCCTCGCCGTCGAACGTGAGAACAATCTTTCAGGAGTTTTGCGACGCCGGCATTACACCATGGTATCAGTCAACGACAGCATAACGGCTGGCGCCGCGTTAGGCGACTATGCTGGTCTCTGGTATTCTGAGCCATTTGACGCCGGTGGCGTCGACGCAATAGAACGTCGGCGTGTGAACGATGCGCAGCAAAGCGACGTCGCATGTGGGACACCGCAAAACAATCCCCATCGGTTGTCCATACTCCAGCAACTCTCCGATGCGACCTTGGGCACCACACCCGACGCATGACACCAGCACCGTTGTCATCTCGCGATCGAATACTTCGCGCAGCATTCCGCCAGCTGCGTTTCCGTCGAGACGTAAGTCCTCGGTCTGCATGAGCTCTCCGTTTCAGATCGCTATCAACAGATTTATCCTGTCGCGCCGAA
>JBFMFA010000896.1:0-1885 GCA_040753195.1 Gemmatimonadota bacterium
TCCCACGTCGACGTCGCTCCGATGGGATCCATGATCTCACGCTTGAGGACCGTCGGCAGCGGTTCGCCCCACACGCGCATGATCGCCAGCGACGCGCGATTCACGCGCACGTCGTTGTATTCCCAGAACGTGCCGGGCTCTTTGAGTGTGCGATCGCGCCCCTCGCGACGATCCGCCACGTCAGGCTTCTCGAAGAGTGTGCCTTCCCATTCGGACGTTTGATTAAGCAGCATGTGCCACGTGATCTTCGCGTTATGCGCAGAGTCGAAGCCGCCGTCTTTCACGTAGTCCGCGACCTTGTCGTGCACGTTTTTGATTTTGCCACGATCGAGTGCGAGGCCAGCCATCGTGGCGACGTAGCTCTTCGCTACGCTGAACGTCATATCGACTTTTTCAGTGTCACCCCACTCGGCGACGATGTAACCATGGCGAATGATGATCCCATTCTGCCCCGTACGGTCACGAGTCGGCCCTAACACGTCCGGATATGGCTCGTTTTTCGTCTGCTCGCGCACCTGCGCGGCCATGTCCTTGAGGAACCCGATTTCGTTTTTCTGAGCGAATGTTACGGCCGCTGCCACGGCCGCTGAGTCCATCCCTACTTCGGAAGGACGCTTCTTTTGCCATGCAGCTCCGGGCCCGGGGAAGTAGGTTGTCGCGCCCTGCGCGAACGCAATTGCAGGCGCGAGCACCAGGCCAAAGGCGAGCGAGCGTAAGTCACGGCGGCGTGCAGCGAGAGTCAGCATGGCGATTGACGGGAGTGAAGGCTCAGACCTAAGACCTCTGACCTATTTTGTCGAGATGCCGAACAACTACGCAGACCTGAGCATCCGCGATGCGAACGCCGACGATCTGCCGATTATCAATCGCATGATCCATGGCCTGGCCGAATACGAGCGTCTGGCTCACGAGTGCCGGGCGACCGAAGACAAGTTGCGGCGCACACTCTTCGGCAATCCGCGCTATGCCGAATGTGTCATCGCGCGCATCGCTGAGGAGCCGGTCGGTTTCGCGCTCTTCTTTCACAACTACTCGACGTTCGCTGCACAGCCAGGTTTGTATCTCGAGGACTTGTTTGTACTCCCTCAGCATCGCGGGCACGGCGTCGGACGCGCGCTTCTACGCCACCTCGCGCAAATCGCCGTCGCACGCGAGTGTGCTCGTTTCGAGTGGGCCGTGCTCGACTGGAACGAACCCGCAATCGGCTTCTACAAGGCCCTCGGTGCAGTCCCAATGAGCGACTGGACCGTTATGCGGGTTTCCGGTGAGGCGCTGCTGGCGTTGGCTCGTTAGGTGAAGGCGTATCGCGCAGGTGCAGCGCCTGCGCGGCGCGTGCGCGCATCTTGAGGTTCAACATCTCCACAGCCACCGAGAACGCCATCGCGAAGTACGTGTATCCTTTCGGGATATGCGTTCCTAACGACTCGGCGACGAGGTTCGTGCCGATCAAAACAAGGAACGCCAGCGCCAGCATTTTGACCGTGGGATGCGCGTCGACGAAACGAGCGATCGGTCCGGCCGACGCCAGCATGATCGCCAGCGCTATGACGTTGGCTGTGATCATAATGGCGACGTTGTCCACCATTCCCACCGCTGTAATTACCGAATCGAGCGAGAAGATGATGTCGATCAACATGATCTGAGTAACAACACCGGCCATCGTTGCCGCCGCGCGTTGCTCTTGGGCGGTGTGCTCTTCGCCCTCCAACTTTCCATGGATCTCGAACGTCGCTTTGGCGATGAGAAACAGTCCGCCCACGAGGAGAATCAGGTCGCGGCCGGAAAACCCATGATTGAAAACGGTGAACAGCGGTGACGTCAGCTTTACGAGCCACGCGATGCTCAGGAGGAGCAACACGCGAGTTACGAAGGCACCGGCGAGTCC
>JBFMFA010000897.1:0-1880 GCA_040753195.1 Gemmatimonadota bacterium
GCGGATCGTGACGTCGTGCTGGGCCGTGAGCTGGCACGGAAGCTCGGCGTGCGGCTTGGCGAACGAGTCGTCGTTATGGCGCAGGCCGCGGGCGGGGAGCTTGCGACGGCAGCGTACCGCATTGCGGGGATCTTCGCCACGGAAAGCGCGTCCTTCGACGGCAGCATGGCCTTCGTGACCTTACGCGCCGCGCAGACGCTGCTGGCGCTGGGCAGCCGCGTGTCCACGATCAACATACGGCTAACAAGTCGAGCGCACATCGACGAGACGACTGCGCTGCTGCGCCGTGAGATCCGCGTGCCGGGCATCGAGCTGGCAGCGTGGCCGGAGCTGCTCCCGCAGATCGACGAGATGGTGCGCGTGATTCGCGTTATGCGCGCCATCGTCCTGACAATCGTGTTCGCCGTCGCCTCGCTGGCGGTGATGAACACCATCTTCATGTCGGTCGCGGAGCGGACGCGCGAGTTCGGCGTGATGATGGCGCTCGGCACGTCTCCACGTGCGGTCGTACGGCTCATCGTGTACGAGACGCTGGCGCTCATGGCGCTCGCTTCCGTGGTCGGGTACGGCGTTGGCGTGCTGCTCGTCAAGTACTTCGGCGAGCGGGGACTCGATCTCTCCCGTTTCTTCGAGGGGTATGCCGCCATTCCTGGGTTGACGGGCATCACCTATCCGCAGCTCATCGTCGCCAACATCGTGCTGCCGGGGGTGTTGCTGTTCCTTGCCACCGTCCTTGCGTCGCTTTACCCCGCTGCGCGAACGGCGGCGTTGGAGCCGGCGCGCGCGATCCGCCATGCATAACGCGGCGGGCGCGCTGCTCCTACTCCTGCCGCTCTTGCCGTGCGGCGCGCAGACAACCGCAGAATGGCGGCTCTCCGGCTACGCGCTGAATCTGTTCACGCGTTCTGAGACTCTCTTTCCCGAACGGGAGCGTTTCGTGTTGGATCTCAGCCGGCTGCGTCTCAGGATCGATGGCAGGCTGGCGGAGTATGTCGCTGTTGACGTGCAGTATGACAACGAACTGCTGCTCGGGAGCTACCTCAATACGCAACTGTTCGCTGTGGTGAACACGCGCGGCGCGGATGCGACGTTCGACCTCGAGCGGACGTACGCCGAGGGTCAGAGCGTGCTCGTTAGGCATCGGCTGTATCGCGGAACCGTGGCTATATCCAGCGGGGGCGTCGACGTGATCCTGGGTCGCCAGCGGATCGCGTGGGGCACTGGGCGGTTCTGGAGTCCGCTGGATATTCTCAATCCGTTCGACGCGACGCGTGTGGAGCGCGACGAGCGCAGCGGTGTCGATGCCGCGCTGTTGGAACGCCGACTCGGAGCGCTTGGGAAGGTGAACGTCGTCTACGCACCGAACACACGTCGGTCCAGGGCCGCGGCGGCTGGGTACCTTCACGGCAACGCGCGTGGAACGGACTATTCGATCATCGTCGGCAGTTTTCGTGGTGATCGGGTCGTGGGCGTTGATTTCGCGACGCGCGCCGGCGGTCTCGGGGTGCGCGGTGAAGCGACCGGGACGCGCGCCGAGTCGGGCGGGAGCCGGCGCTTCCTGCGTGCTTTGCTCGGGGCGGATTACGGATTTCGCAATACGTTGACGCTCACTGTCGAGCTGTACTACAACGGCCAGGGCGCGTCGGCCAAATCTGACTACGATCTTGCCGCGCTGCTCGATGGTCGCGTGCAGAGTTTGGCGAGTCGTTATGCTGCGGCGGCGGCGTCCTACGAGGTCACACCCCTCCTCAAACTCCTTGCCTACGGCGTGGTGAATATCGATGACCTGAGCATTGTGGTGTGGCCTGGTTTTGAATACTCGGTCTCCAGCAACCTCACGCTCGGCGGTGGGATCCAGCACTTCACCGGTGGCGACAGCA
>JBFMFA010000898.1:0-1879 GCA_040753195.1 Gemmatimonadota bacterium
CGCAGAGGATTGTCGTTGCCGTAGACGTGCGTGGCCGCGAGGTGGTGTGTGGTGGGTGGACGCGCAGCCTCGCGCGCGACGTCGCCGAAGTGCTGCTGGAAGTGAACGCACTCCCACTCGCGGGAGTTCTGGTTACCGGGGTTCACGTGGAAGGGCAGATGCGCGGCCCCGATCTCTCGTTGGCGGAACTGGTCGCCAACACGTCACGCGCGCCGACATTCGCGGCGGGCGGTATCGCGTCGCTAAGCGACCTGACCGCGCTTGCCGAGCGCGGCGTCGCGGGGGCGATCATTGGAATGGCCCTGTACACGGGGGCACTAGACGCGCGCACGGTGGCGCAGGAGTTCGCGGCATGACTGAAGTTGTGCGAGAGACGCGGGAGACATCGATACGCGTCGCACTCGCGTTAGGCGGTGCCACGCACGATATCCGGACCAGCGTCCCGTTCCTGGACCACATGCTCGTCACGCTCGGGCGTTACGCCGCCGTTGGCTTGACGGTCGAGGCTCGTGGTGATTTGCGCCATCACCTCATCGAAGATGTGGCGATTGCAGTCGGAACGGTGGTGCGCGGCGCGTTGCCGAACGAGTGCGCGCGCTATGGCAATGCGCTGGTCCCAATGGACGATGCACTCGTACAACTCGCGCTGGACCTCGGCGGGCGTCACTACTACCGCGGTCCGCTCCCCAGCTCACTGTACGATCACTGGATGCGTTCCTTTGCTGAACACGCACGTTGCACGCTGCACATCCGAGTTCTGCGGGGGAGGGACCGTCATCACATCGTGGAGGCCGGCTTCAAGGCGTTAGGTTTTGCTCTGCGCGAGGCGCTGAAGCCCGCCGGCGAGATCATGAGCACCAAGGGCGCTGTGTCGCTGCGTGAATCATGCTGACACATCGCGTCATCGCGTGTCTGGACGTGGATGCTGGGCGCGTCGTGAAGGGGACGCGGTTCGAATCGCTGCGCGAGCACGGAACGCCGGCCGCGATGGCGGCGCAGTATGAACGCGAAGGCGCGGACGAGATTGTGTTTCTGGACATCACGGCAAGTGTGCACGCGAGGCAAACCGTGTTGCACGAGGTACGCCTAACGGCGGATGAGCTGGCGATCCCATTGACCGTTGGCGGTGGGGTGCGCAGCGTCGACGATATGGCCGCGACACTTCGCGCTGGCGCGGACAAAGTCGCGCTCAACACGGCCGCGGTCGCAACGCCCGAACTGCTTACGGAAGCAGCAGCGCAATTCGGATCGCAGTGCGTCGTGCTCAGCATCGACGCTCGGCGCGACCGGGATCACTGGGTCGTCGTAACGCACGGCGGAAGGGCGGTGACCACGCTGGACGCGATTGCATGGGCCCGGCGAGCGGAGGCGTTAGGCGCCGGCGAAGTGCTGGTGACGAGCATCGACCGCGATGGTACGAGGACGGGTTATGACCTGGCTCTCACGCAGGCAATCGCCACTGCAGTCTCGGTTCCTGTCATCGCCTCGGGTGGTGCTGGAGAGCCCGCGCACCTGGCGGCGGCGCTGACGAACGGCGCTGATGCCGTCCTTGTCGCCGGGATGTTGCACCGCGGCGAGCAGACCGTGACGGGTCTGAAACATTACTTAGCGGCGGTCGGTGTTCCCGTCCGCGGTATCAAGGATCCGGCGTATGCCTAACGCGATCGTCCAGAACCTGCAGCTCGACTTCGGGAAAGGAAATGGCCTTGTCATGGTGGTCACACAGGACGTCGCTTCCGGCGCCGTGCTGATGGTTGCTCACGCGGATGCGGAGGCCGTCGAGCGGTCAGTCACGACTGGTGAGATGCATTACTTCTCTCGCTCGCGCGGTCTGTGGCATAAGGGCGCCACGAGTGGGAACACGCAGCGCGTCGTGACC
>JBFMFA010000899.1:0-1879 GCA_040753195.1 Gemmatimonadota bacterium
CGTCCATGAGTGACGCGTGCGGCTCTACCAGCGCGAGCTCTTCAGCTGCGACGGTGTTTGGACGCTCGCCGATGGCGACGCCAGGCGATCTATACTGACTTTTGCAGGCTCCGCTGACAACGCAAACAATGATTGTCGCTACGGTTGTGGCGCGCATGGCGTTCCCCACGGAAAGAGTGAGGAGCACGCTGCCAACGAGGCCTGATTCGGACCGGAATTGCGCGTGAAATAGCTCTGAATTCTCGGCAAACAGGGGCCCTCTATCGCCCCGAAATGCCCAACGCTACGATTTCGCCTCGCTGGTATTCGGCTCGAGTGCGATATGGTGAGGCTGCGAACGCTGGGTGGGTTGACGATCGAGAATCACCCCTTCGACGAAGGGATCGCCGCGCAACGCCGGCCGCTCGCGTTACTCGCGGTCCTCGCGCTCGCAGGTCCACGCGGCGTCAGCCGCGACAAGATCGTCGCTCTACTCTGGCCAGATAGCGACAACGAGCGCGCGCGCAACTCACTGAGCCAGGCTCTGACATTCCTGCGCCGTCACTTCGGAGACGAGATAGTCCTCGGCAGCGGCGATCTCAGTTTGAACTCGCACGTCGTAACGAGCGACGTCGCCGAGTTTGAGTCACATCTGGCGGCGGGGGATCTGGAGGCCGCGGCGAATATGTATCACGGTCCTTTTCTCGACGGCGTTCACATCCGGAATGCTCCCGATTTCGAGCGCTGGGTCGATGGTGAGCGCCGGCGGCTGCAGCACTCGTTAGGCAACGTGCTCGACCGCTTGGCGACGGCGGCCTCTGATCGAGGGGAGTATTCGGTCGCTGTGGCGTGGGCGCGCAAAGGCGCTAACCTCGCGCCAACCGATTCGCGCGCGGCGCTGTCGCTAATGAAAGCGCTAGCAGCGTCAGGCGACCAGGCAGGTGCCTTGGAGCACTATCGCATTCACGAGGCGCTGGTGCGGCAAGATCTGGACATCGCGCCGGACCCCACACTGCAGCACTTCGTGAGTGAGTTACGCCGCGGAGCCATGCCTGCCGGCACAACGCCTAACGTGTATGCTCCGGGGGTCGCCAAGTCTGCCCCAGGTGCTGACATTGAGCCTATACGTCAGCCCGCGCCCCGCCGTTTCGGTCGCGCAATCCTCACGGCAGGAAGTCTCATCGCGCTCGTTCTCGCTGGATTCTACGTCGCGCAGCTACGACGCACTCCCGCGTCTTCCGAAGGTGGCACCCGGCGGCAGCTGACTTTCGCGGGCAACGCGCTGATGGCCGCCATAGCACCCGACAAGCAGTTCATAGCGTACGTGATTCCGTCGGCCGACTCGCAGCGCGTGGTTGTACAACATACGTCCGGCGGGAAGGCCGACACCATCCTCTCTGTCTTGGGTGGGTACCCCGGCATCGTGAGCATCGAATGGTCACCCGACGGAGCACAATTGCTCGTCGGCTCGGACGGCAGGGCGCTGCTCGTGCCGCGATTCGGTGGTGCCGTTAGGCAGATTGGAGTCGGCCTCATCGGGCCGCAGGAGACGTACGCAACGTGGATCACGGGCTCGCGCGTCAGCTTGCACGGTGTAGTGGAACGCCGGGCGTTGATTCTCGATCTCGACAAGGATCTTGCCCCAGAGACTCTTGAGTTTCCGGGAGCATACGCGTTCGTCTTGGACGGCGCGTGGTCACCGAATGGCCGCGTCTTTGCCGTGACGCAGTGGTTCGCTGATCCGGCGAGATTCACTATTGCAGCGGTGACAGACGACGGGCGTTCCGCGGTGGTGGTGGACGATTCCCTGTACGTCGGCGCACCGCAATGGTCTGCAGCCGGTGATGCGATCTACTACGCCCGCGACGCCGACGAACTGCGACGTGTGCCCGTGGATCCA
>JBFMFA010000900.1:0-1863 GCA_040753195.1 Gemmatimonadota bacterium
GAGGCGTATGGTGGCGTAAGGCGTAAGGCTTACGCCTTCTCGTAAGTCCCTGTCTCTGCTAGTTTTCAGCCGCCGCCCGACGTTCGGCTTATCGGCCGCCCACGGGTACGCCTCATCCACCAACGGTTTTTTTGGGTGATGAGGGCACGCGTGAGCGCCATCTGCGACACGGTTCTGGCGGCGATGTACGTAGCGAGTCGCGCGTCGCAATTGGGCGGCGTTGGGCTCGCCGCGTCGCGGTCGCTCCGGGTAGGGACACACCCGCGTTGGTCTCCCCGGGGAGCGGGCCGTGACGCACAAAACGACAACCCGGGATTTACATGCACGCACGGTCACAGCGGCAAGGCGTCGATCGACGCACTGTCGCGCACGCGGTGGCTCCTGTTCATAGGGGACCACAGGCGATGGCGCACGACGCGCCCACAACTCTCCAGCATCATGCGCCTAACGCGGCGCTCCTCATCGACTTCGACAACGTCACGATGGGGATTCAAAAGGACCTCCATTCGGAGCTCCGTAACCTCCTCTCCTCAGACATCATCCGCGGCAAAGTCGCCGTCCAGCGCGCGTATGCCGACTGGCGGCGCTATCCGGGCTATATCGTCCCGCTCACGGAAGCGTCGATCGATCTGATCTGGGCACCAGCGTACGGCTCGGCGAAAAAGAACGCCACCGACATACGACTCGCCGTCGACGCCATCGAACTTGTCTTCACGCGGCCGGAAATCGGAACGTTCATCCTCCTGTCCGGCGACTCCGATTTCTCGAGCCTCGTCATCAAGCTCAAGGAGTACGGGAAATACGTCATCGGCGTCGGCATCCGCGAATCCTCCAGCGATCTGCTCGTGCAGAATTGCGACGAGTACTACAGCTACAACGCGCTCGCTGGTCTGGTGAAAACGGGCGAAGAAGAGCTCGTGAAGTGGGATCCGTGGGAGCTCGTCACCGAGGCGATTACGCGCATGACCAAAAACGGCGACGTGATGCGCTCCGATCGCCTCAAGCAGGTGATGCAGGAGATCGACCCTGCGTTCGAGGAAAAAAACGCGGGCTTCTCCAAGTTCTCGCGATTCGTGCAGGAAGCCGTCGGCAAAGGACTGCTGAAGGTCACGAAGCTCGACAACGGTCAGCTCGAAGTCTCCGGAGTGAAGGAAGCGTTTCCGCTGCCCGATAGTGAAAAGCGCGGCGGACGCGGAACGCGGCGCGCGGAACCGGAGGCCGCGCGCACGAGCGGCGAGCACGCGGCGGTGGCCGAAAGCACGCGCGGCGTCCCGCTCGGGCAGATCGGCCGCTCGGGAGACCGCCTAACGAAGGACGAGGCGTTCGATCTTGTTAGGCGCGCGCTCTTGGCGACGGTGAACGGACATGCATCGGTTTCGTCCCGCGATCTGCGCCGCAAAGCGTTCGAGCTGCTCGGTCGCGACAGCGAAAGCCTCAGTGAGCGGTTCTTCTCACGCATTCTGAAGGATGCGCAGGACGCCGAACTCGTCGCCCTCAAGCGTCGCGGCCGCGATTATCAGGTGGAGCCGCGTCAGGTCGAGACGTCGAGCGTGTCGCAACGGCTGAATGTGGCCGCGGCGGCGCAGTCGCCGGCCACAGCGACGCCAACGGCGGTCACAGCGGCGACAGCACCAGCCACCGCGCCAGCGGCGACTCCGGCCCAGGGGGTGTTGCGGGGTCGCTTCGGTCGTCGGGATGCGCGTGCTGGTCGCCCGGCAAATGTGCCAGCCGATCTCCTGAGCATCGGCGTAGTGGAAGTGGTACCACTTGCCCCCGCACCGGCTGTGCTGGCTGAAGTAGTCGCCGAGGAACCAGCTCCTGCCAAGACCGGCCGGACGCGGCGCGGTTCGCGCGGCGGGCGCG
>JBFMFA010000901.1:0-1856 GCA_040753195.1 Gemmatimonadota bacterium
GGATGCGCCGCGCATGCCGCCGATGGTGCAGCAACTCGTCGACGCCATTCGCTGTGAGACTCGGCTCGTGCGCGAACTGATTGCCTTTCAGTGGCAACAGCGCGAAGCGATCGCTGCCGGCGACGTACAAGTGATCGAAGACACCACGTTTGGGACGCAGCGCGTTCTCTGCACGCTGTCCGAAGCGCACCGATTGCGTTGCGCGCTCAACGACCATCTCGGCATCATCGAGTATGGCGCGCTGCCTGATCTCTTCGGCGCCCTGCCGCCGACGGCAGCGGAGTTGTTGCGCGGCGAACGCGAGCGCCTGATGGAAACGACGCGAGTGCTCGTCCGTGAAACACGCACCAATCGCGCGCTGCTGAGCGCCACGTTGGCGAACGAGGAAGCACGTTAGCAGTCCAACGGCTAGTCATTCCGCGGCCTCGTTCTGCGGACGCTTCGGCTCCTGCGCGCGCGCCTCAGCCTCGAGGTGTTCGCGCACCAGAGCGTCGCCCCTCTCAGCACGTTCACGCAGCCACACGTCGTACAGGATCACCTTGATCGTGGCCGCAACGGGCAGCGCGAGCAGCGCCCCGGCGAAGCCGAAGAGGCTGCCGCCGATGAGTGTCGAGATGATCACGGTCGCCGGTGACAGGTTCACGGCGTTCTGCATGATCTTGGGGACAACGAAACAGTTCTCGAGCTGCTGGTACACAATGAAGTACGCCAGGACGGCGAGCGCTTTGAGTGGTGACTGGAAAAGCGCCACCATGATTGATGGGATTGCGCCGAGATAGGACCCAACAGCAGGAATCAAAGCGGCGATGCCGGCCCAAATCGCGAGGGGGACGGCGTATGGCATGCCCAAAAGGAAAAGCGCAACCAGCGTGGTGAGCGCGCAGATTGTAGAAGTCGTTAGGATACCGGAGACGTAGCCGCCGATCTTCTCGACGGCTTGATCGATGATGCGCTTGGTGCGCGCACGTCGCTCTTCTGAAACAATCAGGGCGGACGTGTTCTCCATGCTCTCGAGCGACAGCATGAAGTAGATCATCAGGATCGCGACGGTGCTGACGTTGAACAGAACAGAGGTGACTTTTCCCGCGACGCCGAGGATTGTGGAGAAGGAGCGCACGATGCGTGCGGGGAGGTCGGCGACGAATTCCTGCACGCTTTGTGCGACGTTGTTGTCTCGGAAGTAGCGGCCGATCGCGTCGTCGCGGAGCTCGAGGCGCTGCGCGTATGCTGGGATGTCGTTTGTGAGCGCTGTCAATTGCCTAACGAGCGGCGGCAAGACGAGCCAGGCGAACAACACAATGAGAGACACGAAGCCGGCGAATATGATCATGACCGCGAAGGCACGACGCATGTTCATTCGTTCCAGACGGCGCACGGCGGGGTCGAGTCCGATCGCGAGCACCGCGGCCATCAGCACGAGAATCAGGATGTGCAGGACCGAGCGGGCGAGACTCAACACGTACAGTGTGAGGGCGACCGTGACCGTCGCTTTGGCGATGTAGGTCATCGGCGGCCAACGTCTCGTTTCGACGCGACGTTCGGGGTCAGACGTGGGAGTTGTCAGCTCGCGACCTCATGCGTTGCGGCGTACTGGTCTGCAGGTCGTTAGAGTAGCTGTCGGCGTGGGAGTCGGAGCCGCGGCGACGCCCTCCGAGACAAGCGCACATCGGGAGACCGAGGAAGCTGAGCGAGGCTGCCACCATGGGCAACACCGGCAAGCGAGAGTACTATCGGCTCGATTTCCCACCGAAGGAGCGGCCCGCCCTTCTCGTGGGCAGCCTGTCAATGCCGGTCATCGAGGTCTCGGAGCGCGGTCTCAGATACGAGCCGGCTCCTGGTCACGCGCCGGCGATCGG
>JBFMFA010000902.1:0-1855 GCA_040753195.1 Gemmatimonadota bacterium
GCCAGCTCGTTAGGCCGATGTCGATACGCGCGTCATTCTATCCTTGGGTTCGCGCAGCGCTGCTCGGGGCGATTCTTGGCACAATCTTCCTCGGCGTGGGCGGTCGTGCCGCCATGCGCGTCATCGCCGTCGCGCAGGGGACCGCTACCGGGTTTTCTCTCGGCGGGTCGGGAACTGTCGTCTTCCTCGGCACAGTCGCCGGCACCGCCGCGGGACTCATCTACGCGATCTGTCGCCAGACCCTCAAGAGCCACGTGTGGTGGTCGCGTGTGGCGTTCGGGCTCATCCTGCTGGCGATAACCCTGCGCGGCCTGCGTCTTCTCGATGGACAACGTCTCCTCATCTTTTTGCCGCTCTTTTTACTGTTTTCGCTGGCGCTGGACAGGCTATGGGAGAAAGGGGCTCTGGCAACGATCCGCCAGCCAATCCAATCCGATCCCACGCGAGCGGCGTAGACTCTGGATGCACCAAACCAGGGCATGAATAGCCTAGCCCCAGCACCGACTCCGTTGGACCGGATGTCCGCGTCATCAGCGCGGACCGAGCGGTCGCGACTGCCCGAGCTGTATGACCGGTTTGCACCGACCGCCTACAGCCTCGCGATTTCAGTTACCCATCATCCTCAGTCTGCTGAACGCATTGTCGCCGCAGCCTTTTCCACCGCCTGGCGCCGATACGAGCACGAGTTAGGATCGATTCCAACGTTCTTTGCGGACCTCATGAATAGCGTGCGTGCCAGCGCCTTTTCCCAAGTACCGAATCAGTCGAGCCAAAAGGCGTTCGCAGACTCCGCAGCTACAGCGGGGTCTTTGGCCGATGCGGTCACAGCAGCGCTTGGCGAATTAGGTCCGGACGAACGGCAGACCCTCGCACTCGCGTATTTCGGCGGACTGCAATTGAACGACATCGCCTCGCGACTGCAGCAACCACTCCCGGCAGTGAAATCCCAGCTCACGTCCGCGCTGATGCACGTGCGATCGAAACTCGGCAATGCGTCGGTTGGAATGGTGAGCGTATGAGCCACGAACGCTGGACCGATTCGGCGGCTGGCTACGCGTTAGGCGCACTCGATGCAGACGAACGCGCTGGCTTCGAGCAGCACCTGGCGACGTGCGCGACATGTCGCGCCAATGTCGCTGGGTTGCGCGACACGGCGGCGCTGCTCGCGTACGCCGCGCCGACGCAAGAAGGTCCTCCCGCCGCATTGCGCGATCGCGTTCTCGCCGATGCACGGGCGGTGCGGCCGATCACCTCCGCGAGTTCTGCCCGTCGACGAACATTCGCGTTGATACCGTGGCTTGCGGCGGCCGCCGGCCTAACGCTGGCGGTGATGAGCGGGCTGCAGCTGCGCGCCGCAAGCGCCGAGCGCCATGAGCTGGCGCTGATGCTCGATTCGATTCGGACGGATCTCGCGGTGCGCGATTCGACGATCGCCGCGTTTTTGGGTCCGGAAGTTCACGTGGTGTCGCTGAGTCCAACGGGTGAAAAGCCGTCGATGCGGGTGTATTGGAATCATACGCGCAACATTTTCATCGTCACGGCATTCAATGTTCCGCGGGCGCCAGAAGGAAAGGCGTATCAGCTCTGGGCGATCCAGAAAGACAAAGCGCCGATGTCGATGGGGACTTTCAATACCGATGCGAACGGGCGGGCGACGGCGATCCTCGCTGTCGGCGACCGAATCAGCAGCGCGGGCGTCATCGACTTATGTGCCCTAACGCTGGAGCCGGTTGGTGGATCGGATCAACCGACGGAACAGCCGCGTCTGGTTGGGCCGTGGAGGCATACGGACTGACCAGTAAGGTCTAAGGTCTAAGGTCTAAGGTCTAAGGTCTAAGGTCTAAGGTCCAAGGTC
>JBFMFA010000903.1:0-1854 GCA_040753195.1 Gemmatimonadota bacterium
GATGTGCTTCACGTCCAAGCCAAGTGGTTCTTCTAAAGATGACGTCTAGCGGTGCCGCTTAAGCGCCTTGGCACCTAACCATGGCCCGTCATTCGGCGGTGCATATCCATGAGGCGCATCGCACGCGCGTGATGCGCCGAGAAGGCCTGCTTCAAAGCATCCGGTGTCATACTCTGCATGCGCGTGAGATCCTGCTGTAGCGAATCCCGCGTCGCCGTCCAGGCAGCATCCGTCGTCATGTTCATGGCCCTCATCGAACTGTCCATCTTTGACAACATGTTGTTCAACATTTGCTGATGCATGGGCCACATGCTTTGCAGCGACGACGCGCTCGCCGTGTCCATCATCTGCATATGGGAATGCGCGGCGGTCATCATGCTGTCCATCGTCATGGCGCCCATACCCGGCATTGAATCCATACCGGGCATGCCGGCCATCGCACTGTCCGCCGCCACTGAATCCTGCGCGCCTTCTCTCCCTCCGCACGCTCCGAGCGCGGCAGACAGAATCAGCACAGTGATGGGACCAGCCCACATGCGAGGCGCGCTCATGCGTACTCCTTTTCAGGGTCAGTTAGCAATGAACGCGTGTAGCAATGACCATGCTAACGAAAAGCGAATTGCTGGAATGATGCGCATACTCTTTACGCGTCATAAAGCGGGTCGTACCATTCACGGAATCATTTTTGCCGCTGCGAGGTTTCTCTGGCGAAAGAGCGTAGAGTGAGGCGTTCGCGAAGTGGGCCGCGACTGCAAGACACCGTCCGTCTTTCGGCGGAAGGGCTTGCCAAGTTTCTCGGAGATCTTGAAGCCCGCGTCATGCGTGTGGTTTGGCGGCTGGACGAACCCTCGACGGCACGCGTGATCCATCAGCGCGTCGCTGATGAGCATGACGTAGCTGTGCTGACCGTAATCACAGTGCTCAACAAGCTGGTCGCAAAGGGGCTACTCGCTCGCGCGAAGCACGATGATGTGTACCACTATCATGCGCGGCTCTCCGAGAGTGAGTTTCGCGCGCTCGCCACGCGGCGCGTGATGAGCGGCCTCCTGTCGATCGGACCGCAAGCCGTCGCTGCAATGTTCGTTGATGCACTCGCCGAACACGACCCCGACCAGCTTTCGGAACTTGGGCGTCTGATTCGACGGAAGCAGCGGGAGCAGGAGCGCTCGTGATCAGGAACGGTCGCGGGCAGCCCACGCTGGCGTCGCGCGAGCACGCGCGCCGTCGCAACACGCTGGTCGCCATCGGGCTTTTGATCGTGCTGGGAACGAGCCCAGTCTACGCACACCATGTATTCTCGTTAGGTGGCGCGTCGCTATTGGCGGGACTCGATCACCTGGGCGTCTTGTGCATGACGGCGTTGCACCTGTTGCTCCTGCCGCTGCACCGCCTCATGCACCTCGTCATCGTGGCCGGCATCACGTACGCCGTATGGGACCGCGTGCGCGCCTGGCGCGCCCTGCGGCAATCGCTGGAGTTGCTACAGCAGCGCGTGCCGCTGCCCGGGGACGCGTTCTGGACAGCCGCAACGGCCGCGGGCGTGAGTCCGCAACGACTGCGGGTCGTTCCCGGGCTCCCCAATCCGGCGTTTACGGTCGGCTTTCTGTCACCGCGCATCTATCTGGCCGAAGAGCTGACGCAACGCCTAACGAGAGAGGAGCTTGTAGCAGTGGTCGCGCACGAGGCGGCGCATGTCGCCCGCCGCGACCCGCTGCGTCTGAACCTCCTGCGCCTGCTGGCGTGTACGCTCTTCTGGATTCCCGCGCTCAAGAAGCTGGAGAGCGACGCGCAGGACGAGGCGGAAGTGCTGGCTGACGACGTCGCCGCGCGCGGCCGTCCGCGGGTGCGCGCCGC
>JBFMFA010000904.1:0-1847 GCA_040753195.1 Gemmatimonadota bacterium
TCCCCACCCAGAGCACTGCGACTGGAATGACGCCGCGCACGAGGCGCAACGCCGCCATCGCCAGCGTGAGCCCCCGGTCCGTCTCCCAGACGAGCTTAAACAGCGCCGGGACGTACTTCAGCGCCGCGAGGCGCTCGCGCCAGGTGGGGTGCTTCTCTTCAGAGCGTGGGGGCATCGAGTAAAGCTAGAGGCATGGGACAGGGCCGTGAGGGGCGAGGCGGGAGGCGCAAGGCGCAAGGGCAATGCTTGACTCAGTCAAGTATTCCTTTATACTCGCGGCGGTTCCCTGGAGGCCACATGACTGGTTCGCTCTCCGCTCGCGTCGCAGCCGTACGTCGCTTCAACCGCTTCTACACGCAGAAGATCGGCGCCTTGGGCGACGCACACCTCTCCAGCCCGTTTTCCCTCACCGAAGTGCGCGTGCTCTACGAACTAGCGCATCATGAGTCGCTCACGGCCACTGACCTCGGCCGCGCACTGGGCCTCGACGCGGGGTATCTGAGCCGGATCCTGCGTCGCTTCGGGCACCTCGGTCTCGTTAGGCGTGTGCGCTCGACGTCCGACGCTCGCCAAACGTTCCTGCATCTGACCGCCGATGGTCAGCGTGCGATTGCTCCACTGGAGTCACGCACGTGTGCGCTGGTCGGTTCGCTCCTGCACGGACTGCCGGTGAAGCGGCAGGAGAGACTGCTCATGGCCATGCAGACCGTTGAGCGTTTACTCGACGTGCGCCCTCGGCAGAAACCCGAGGTCACGCTACGGCTCCACCGGCCCGGCGACATGGGGTGGGTCGTGCACCGCCACGGCGTGCTGTACGCGCAGGAATACGGCTGGGACGAACGCTTCGAGGCGCTGGTCGCCGAGATCGCGGCGAAGTTCATCAACGAATTCAATCCGGTGTGCGAGCGATGCTGGATCGCCGAAGCGAATGGCGAGATCGTCGGGTCGATTTTCCTCGTGCGCGAGTCGGATGATGTCGCGAAGCTTCGACTCCTGCTCGTCGAACCTAACGCGCGCGGACTTGGAGTGGGGACCAAACTGGTACAGCAGTGCACGACGTTTGCCCGGGAAGTGGGCTACAAGCGAATCACACTATGGACGCAGAGCGTCCTGCATGCCGCCCGGCGGATTTACGAGCGCGAAGGGTACAAGCTGGTGCGCGAAGAGCCACATCGCTCCTTTGGGCACGAGCTCGTGGCGCAGACGTGGGAGCTCGAGCTTTGAGTTGATCCGACAGAGGACTCGGGGACTTTCCTCGCACTTCTTACGAATCGACTGAAAACTCTCAAGCGTTAGGGCACTACTCGAGACAACACCTGAACCTGCACATAGGACGCGTTCGTCCCGCTGCGGTATACCCGGTGGGTCGCCGCTTTGAAATCGCTTTCCTTCGCCTCGAAGATGTTAGGCACGAACGTCTGCGGGTTGCGATCGATCAGCGGAAACCAGGTGCTCTGCACATGCACCATGATGCGGTGCCCTTTCTTGAAGGTGTACGCCTGGCTGTGCAATCCGATGGAGTACTCGGTCACCTTCCCCGGCACGACCGCCTTCGGCTTTTCGAAACTCTCGCGGTATCGGCCGCGGAAGACCTCGTTCGCGACCATGAACTGGTATCCGCTCATGCGTGGCGTGTCCGTCATCTCATCCGGATAGACGTCGATCAACTTCACGATCCAATCGGCATCGCTCCCCGTCGTCGACGCGAACAGTTTCACGAGGATGTCGCCCGCGACGGTGACATCTTCCTCAAGCGACGCCGTCTGCCAGCTCAGAACATCCGGGCGATTGTGTACGAAGCGCTGGTCCTCGGTGAGCCACGTGCTCCAGGTCGAGCCGCGTGGATC
>JBFMFA010000905.1:0-1847 GCA_040753195.1 Gemmatimonadota bacterium
GCCGGCCATCGATCGCCGCGCCGATCAGATCATGCATTGGCTGCGCGACCTCGCCGCCAAGGACGAACGCTTACGTACGGTTCCCATGGCGCGTTACGGCCGCGAGGACATGGCGGGGATGTCGTATAGCGTGGGAATGCTGCTGTTCGACGTGCTGTACCGCGTCATGGGCGAAGAGGAATTCCTGCGTTTCGTGGGTGGTTATTCGGCGCGCTACGCATCCTCGGGGGCCGGTCTCGCCGAGTTGGTCACCTTTGCCGAGCGATCGTCGACAGCCGATCTCAAGCCGGTGTTCCGCGACTGGGTGGCAACGTGCGCTTGGCATGAGATCATTCGCGACGCCGCGTCGATGGCCGCGGTTGCGCAGCGGTATCGCCGTCCCCGCTGACCGGTCCTCTATTGGCGAACGGTGATGGTGCCGAGAACGCCGACATCCGGATCCAGCACCACTCGGGCCGGCGCCGACGTCGCGGCGTGTGGCAGCTCGACGGTCGCACGGGCTTGCGCAGGGAGCTCGACGAGTGAACGCCTAACGCGGCCGTCGGCGGCGACGAGGTCGACGGCCATCTTCAGACGATACGGCGCGAAGCGCGTCCCCTGCTCCACGTCGAGGACCACGCGCTGCGTCGACGCATCATGCCGCCAACTCACCGTCAACTCGGCGAATCCGGGGCGATGAAACCACTGCTCGAAGAACCAGCCTAACGGTCGACCGGCGGTCGCTTCGACCTCACGCTGAAAATCCTGCGTCAGCGCATTCTTATGGCGGTACTTTGCGTAATAGTTGCGGATGCCGTGGAAGAACGCCGAGTCACCGATCTCGCGACGAAGCGTGTGCAGGGTGAAGCCGGCTTTTTGGTAGACGTTGGAGTTGAGCACCCGCGCCACATTGTTCAGCGTCGTGTCGACGATCGCTTTCTGCGCGGCGATCTCGCCGCGTATCGCACCGATACGCACTTGGCGCATGGCCGCGAGGAAGGCGCTGTCGCCTTGCGAGTGTTCGGTCCACAGCGGCGCGAAGTAGGTCGCAAAACCCTCGGAGAGCCACACGTGCGGCCACTCGCTCTCCGTGACCGCGTCGCCGAACCATTGATGCGCGATCTCGTGGGCGATCAACCCCTCGCCTACCTGGCGGCGTTTGAATGCCTGATCGGAGTAGAAGATCGCCGTGGCGTTCTCCATACCGCCATAACGAGTGGCGCTTTGCACATGCGCGAGCTTCTCGTAGGGAAATGGTCCCACGAGGCGCGAAAAGAAGTCGACCATCGCGCCGGCTTTGGCGAAGGGGCCAGGCAAATAGTCACGCACCGCCGCTTCAGCCCAGACCGACTGCCTAACGCAGCGGGTCACTTCGCTCATTCCACACGCCGAGTCGCCAAGGTCGACGACGACGAACGGTGCGACGCCGATGACCATGAGATACGTCGGAATGGGCCGTGCGATGTGCCACTGCGAGATTCCCGTTTGTCGTTGCGTCTCGTTGCCCGTCGCGATGACTTGCCGATCGGCTGGTGCTCGGACCGTCCATGAAACCGTGGCTTTGTCGGAGGGGTGGTCGACAACGGGCAGCCAAAAGCGGGCTCGATTCGGAAAATTGTCGCCGAATGCCTGCCAGCGGCCTAACGTGTCGTTCGAAAATATCAGCCCGTCCTTCGGCTCGCCGGAATAGCGCACCACGACGGTGAGCGAGTCGCCCGAGCCTGGCGGCAGCGTTAGGCGGAGCGTCGAGTCGGCCACGGTGAACGGCGTCGCCCGATCGTTCACAAACACCGAATCGACCTTCATCCCGACGAGATCGAGCGCCAGCGACTCGACTCGCGCGCTGCGTCGCAGCGCGATCGTTGTAC
>JBFMFA010000906.1:0-1846 GCA_040753195.1 Gemmatimonadota bacterium
GGCGTAACTGAAGCGCCCCGCTCGCTTACGCCTTACGCCTTACGCCTTACGCCTCATCTCAATCTTGCGGAGATTCGCGGACGCAACGTCGCCTAACGAGATTCCGAGATGCGTCGCGACTGCCGCCAAACACCACAACGCATCCCCCAACTCCACTTTCACGGCCTCCGCATCCAACTCGCGCTCGAAGAACGCGTGTTTGCGCACGTGGCTGAGCACCTCACCACCTTCTTCCGCCAGACCAGCTGCGGCGTCGAGCAGCGCATCGCGCGGCGAAAGGCCCGGCCGCATCGTGCGGCGCGCCTGCTCCTGATAATCATCCAGCTGCATTGGAAATACGGCCTGAGATAGTCGTCCGCGTCCGTTGACACTGCCCCGCGCAGCGCGAGAACTTACGGCGCTCCAATCCTTGTCGCCAAGCCGCGCTAAGTCCTGATCATTTCGTGAGTTTCCTGCTTTTCGCCGACGATAATGAGGACATGCGCCTCATGCTGCGAGATCTATTCAGATCCGTCGGCCACGAGGTGGCGCTCGCAGCGGACGGGGCGGCGGCGCTCGCGGCGATCGAACAGCGCGAACCCGACCTTGTCATCCTCGATCACTCGATGCCTGCCCTTACCGGTATGGACGTCTGTCGGCGGATGAAGGCGAACCCGTTCACGGCCCGTATTCCCGTCCTCATGCTCACGGCGCAAGGGGGGATGGAAAGCAAGATCGAAGGCTTCGCGGCAGGGGCGGACGACTATCTCGCCAAGCCCTTTGATCCGCGCGAGCTGCGCGCGCGCGTCTCCGCGCTATTGCGCCTGGTGCAGCGCGAAGGGGACCGGAACCCGACGAGTGGGCTCCCGGGCGGGCGGGCAATCGATCGCGAGATCATGCGGCGCATCGAAGACAAGCAGTCTTTTGCCGTCTGTTACCTCGACCTCGACAATTTCAAGCCGTTTGCCGACACGTATGGGTTTGCCATCGCCGACGAGATTATCCGCGGGGTCGGCGCCGCGCTACGCAACGTTCTCGCGTTAGGCAACGGCAACAGCGGGGAAACCGCGAGCACGGGTCCGGCCGCGGAATTCGTCGGGCATATCGGCGGCGACGACTTCATTGTGATTTGTCCGCCGGAGCGAGCGGAAGCGATTGCCACCGCCGGCGCGGCGCGCTGCCGGGAGGCTTTTGCCGCGGTCGTCGGTCCCGAAGCGATGCAACGCGGCTCGTTCCGAGGCGTGGATCGCGAGGGCGTCGTGCGCGAGTTCCCGCTCGCATCCATTTCGGCAGCGATCGTCATCGTGCGCCCCGACGCCTGGGTGAATCTGGCTCACCTCGGAATGCGTGCCGCAGACGCGAAGCGGCGTGCCAAACAGCGTGGGCCGGGCAGCATTTACGTGGACAACGCGTAACGCGCGCGTTGCGCGTCGCGCAAGCCTGTTCTGCCTTCTGGCAGCAGCCTGCGCCACTTCGTTAGGCGCGCAGGATTTCGAGCTCGTGTGCGATCCCGGCGACAAAGAGATCTGGGGCCTGCACTTCGACGGCAACCGTACCTTCGAAGACGCCGCGCTCTCCGCGGGCATCAACACCGAGCCCAGTGGTGCCTTGCGTCGCTGGATCAGGTTCCTCGGCGACGAACGCTGCCTCGATCGCGATGAGCTGACGCGCGACTCGTTACGCCTCATCGTGCTGTACCAAAAGAGCGGCTTCCCACGCATCAAAGTCGGCACACGCATCGTCGACGTGAGCAGGGACCGCATCGATATCACGTTCCTGATCGACGAAGGGGCGCCGCTGCTCATCGACTCGCTGGGTGTGTCCGGCCTCGACTCCGTTCCGCCTAACGTGCGTGAGCGCGTAACGC
>JBFMFA010000907.1:0-1845 GCA_040753195.1 Gemmatimonadota bacterium
GAGCCATCTCTCGCAGGTGGCGGAAAAGCCGTCGGAGATTGATTCACACCTACACCAGGTGTTCGATCACCAGGTCGGCCGGCTCACCAAGGGCATCGAAGCCGACGACGACCCGGCCAAGGAAGGGCCGGTAGCACCGTTAACGCCGGCCGCCATGATCGGCCGCATGCTGGCCAATCCCGAATCCGCCCAGCAAGCCATCATCCTCGGCGAAATCCTCCGCCGCCCGGAAGGGTTGCAATGACGCTAGGACCGACATGTCACACTAGCCCCTAGCGCCAGCGAGGGGGAGTTGACGTTGGCGATCGGTCGACGCGAACGCCGGACTGGCGCTGCCGCGTCCCGGAATCGAACTCGATCGTCAGCTCACGGTCTACTTGGCGTATTCGTTTGGCTCAGCACCGACGTCCAATCTCCCTCGCTGGCGCTACGAGCCTGTGAGTTTTTTTCGTTTCTGTGGTCGTGCTACTTCGCCGAGGCGGTTTTTTTGTTGAGGCGGCGGTGGTGACGGGGGACGGGGCCTGTTGGTTGTTGCCGTGGGGTTGGTTTCGGGGGCGTTCGGGGGCGATTTGCCCGCGGCGCCGACGGGCTGGTTCGTTTTATGCCGTGCTGGGCTGCATTCCCAACGAGCCGGGGAGAGCACCCAGGTTGAGCATCCGGAGGAAGTTAAACGTGATCGCGTGCCACAAGGCGACCGCGCGGACCTTGCGGAGCCCGCGAACTCGGAATTGATACAGCCCGTGGTTGCGGCAGTTGGCGTTGGGGAATTCGGCGATCGAAGGGCGTCGTCGCAGGATCGCTTTCGCTTCCTCGGTGGCCATCCGCTGGCGGAAGGCGAACATTTCGTCGGTGTCGCGGGCGCGCCGCGCGTGAGGATCGCCGCCGCGCTCGCGAATGCGTTCCTCGGACAGCATCGGCGCGGCGACCTGGCTGCCGGCTCGCTCGACCAACGTGATGTCGTCGATCGTGGCGAAGCCGCCATCGACCGCGTAGTGCGTGGGAGTCTTTTGATAGCGCTGGCAGACTTGCTCATGCAGCGGCGACATCTGTCCGCCGTCGCTGCCGTTGTTCGTGACCTCGACCGCCACGATCATCCGCGCGTCGCCGTCGGTGGCGAATTGCACGTTGTAGGCCGGGCGAAAACCGCCGTCGCCCATCTTCATCGACCGCGCTTCGGGATCCGTCGTGGACGCGCGCGCTTCGGCGGAAGTCCCTTTTTTCCGGGCTTCTTTCTGCGCTTCGAGTTCCTGCAGATTCTCGAGCGCCGCCGCGATCCGCTCGGCGCGATCCGTCGCGGCGCGTTCGGCCGCCGCGCGGCGGCGGGCCTGGAGGAACCCGCCGTGCGCGGTCAGAAAATCGCTGAGCAGATGATGATTCACGCCCACGTCTCCGCAAATCCACATGTAGGCGATGTCCCGCTCGGTCAACCGCTCCAGATGCCGCGCGCTGCTCACCCCCTCGATCGTGGCGAACATCCAGAGCGCCAGCAGAATCCGCGGATCGACCGCGTCGCGCCCGGCGCCCCCTTCGACCGCCTGAATCTTCGCGTACAGCGGCGACACGTCGAGCGACTCGACGTACGCCCACACCGCCCGCACCCGATGATCCCGCGGCACCAGCTGATCCAGCGACGCATCGCGCCACCGCACCTGCGCCCGCTCCGGCCGCTTCACCCGCACCACTCTCGCCACATCCGTTTGTACTTGAGGCTCATTCATGCCAAACTTATAGCGCCCCCGAATCCACTTCGCCAGGGGAACCGGAAAAAATCACAGGCTCTACGGGCTAGTGTGACACTTCAGTCCAGGTAGAATTCCGCTTGTGAAGATCGCGCTCATGATTACC
>JBFMFA010000908.1:0-1843 GCA_040753195.1 Gemmatimonadota bacterium
GACGAGTGCCCGGGATTCACCTTCTTCTCCGGGTAAATCCAGTGCACCGCTTCGTTGACCGCCGTCGCAACTTCCGCAAAGCCCGTCGCGATCAACTTGAGCTTCCCGGGATACGTCGTCACATCGCCGGCGGCGTAGATCCCCGGCCGCCCCGTCTCCATCTTGCTATTCACGACGATCTCTTCCTTCTCCAGCGTTAGGCCCCACGTTGTCATCGGGCCGAGATCGCTCACAAAGCCCAGCATCGGCAACACGATATCACAGGACAACTCCCGCACGACCTTCGTCTTGGTGTCGCGGATCGAAATTCCCGTTAGGCGGTCGCCATCCCCTTGCACTTCATGCAGCTCGCAGAACGTCAACACCTCGGCACGCCCCGCCTCTTTCGCCTTCTGCACTTCGGCTACCGTCGCGGCATGCGCACGGAACCGATCGCTGCGGTGGACGAGCGTCAGCGCGCTCGCGCGATCGAGCAGCTGGTGCGCCCAATCGAACGCCGTGTCGCCACCCCCGATGATCACAACACGTTGCCCGCGAAATCGCTCGGGATCCGTCACGACGTCGTAGATCCCGCGCCCATACCACGCTTGCGCCGAGGGCTGGTGCAGGCGCCGCGGTGAAAACGCCCCGATCCCGGCCGCGATCACGATCGCCCGCGACGGAAACCGATCGCTCCCCGTCGTTAGGATGAATTGCGGGGCGCTGCCGTTCTCGCTCGTCTCCAAACCCGTGATGTTCTGCAGCAAGTGGGTCTGCCCGTTGAACTGCAGCGCCTGGTCGCTGAGCGCCTTCACGAGATCCTTGGCGAGAACCTTCGTAAATCCGCCTACATCGAAGACGTACTTCTCGGGGTACAGCGCCGTCAGCTGACCGCCGAGCTGCGGCAGCGCATCGATGATTTGCGCGCGCACGCCGCGCATGCCCGCGTAAAACAGGCCGAAGAGCCCTGTGGGCCCGCCGCCGATAATGCTGATGTCTGTTAGTTCGTGCTCTCGCATGCCCCAAAATAGCGCAGATGCTCACCCACGAGCCTCGCACCTTGCGCCTTACGCCTAAATTGATGCGCGATGAAGATCTACACGAAGACTGGCGACGCCGGCGAAACGGGGCTGTTTGGCGGCGGCCGCGTTGGCAAGGACGACCCTCGCGTCGACGCGTACGGCGACGTCGATGAGCTGAATGCGTGCATCGGCGTCGCACGCAGCGCGGAGCCGCTGCCGCGCATCGACGAAGTGCTCGTCCCCATCCAGCGCGATCTGTTCAGCATCGGCGCAATCCTCGCGACGCCAAAGCTCGAGAAGATGCGGGAGCAGCTCGAAAAGGCTCGCGTCGACGACGCTCGGATTTCGCAACTGGAGCGGGCGATCGACGCTTGCGAGGCGGAGTTGGAGCCGCTGCGCAGCTTCATCGTCCCAGGCGGCACCCCCAAGGCGGCGGCCTTGCATGTTGCGCGCACCGTCTGCCGGCGCGCGGAACGCCGTGTCGTGCATCTGCGCCGACAGGTCGCGATCCCGGAAGTCGTGATCGTATATCTGAATCGCCTGTCCGACCTTCTGTTCATGCTGGCGCGCGTCGCAAACGTCCGCGCCGGCCACGGCGAAGTCACGTGGTAATCGCTGCCTAACGAGCAACAGTGCAGCGCATCGACGCCGGACGCTACCAGATCCTTGTCGGTCCGGGTCTCCTCGACACACTCGGCGATTTGACCGCACACGTTGACGCGGCCGCGGCGTCGACCATTGCGATCATCTCCGACAGCAACGTGGCACCACTGTATGCGGAACGCCTGCGGGCGAGCTTCACGGGTACCGCGCCGAGCCGGCGCGTGGAGCTGTTTGTCGTT
>JBFMFA010000909.1:0-1840 GCA_040753195.1 Gemmatimonadota bacterium
CCACATACACGTAGTCGCGGGTCTGCGTCCCTTCGCCAAAAACCGTGAGCGGTTTGCCTTCGAGGATCCGCGCACAGAAAATCGCCACGACGCCGGCCTCACCATGTGGATTCTGCCGCGGACCATAAACGTTGGAATAGCGAAGCGCGACCGTATCGAGACCGTGCACGCGGGCGTAGTACGCGAGGTAATACTCGGCGCTCAACTTGGCGATGCCGTACGGTGACTCTGGATCTTTGGCGACGTGCTCCGGCGTCGGCACATCGACGAAGTCGCCGTATATCGCACCGCCGGTCGATGAAAACACGAAGCGCGTCTTGTGCCCGGATTGCCTAACGGCTTCCACGAGGTTCAGCGTGCCGCCGACGTTCACCGCGGCGTCGAAGCCGGGGTCGGCGACGCTCTTCCGCACATCGATTTGCGCGGCCAGGTGACAGATTGCGTCGTATTTCGATTCGCGGATGAGTCGCGCGGCGTCCGGTGAGGTGATGTCGAGTTCGTGTAGCGTCGCTTTCGCTGGGACGTTGCGACGATCACCGGAAGAGAAGTTGTCGAGGATATCGACGGCGAAGCCCTGCTCGAGAAGTGCGTCGGCGACATGCGATCCAATGAATCCTGCGCCGCCAGTGACGAGTGCGCGTCGAGTCATGCTCCGTTGAGTTCGTGTTCTGGGTTCATGCAGCTCCTAACGGCAAAAGACGAAGCGACCCTAACGGCCGCTTCGTCCCCAAAACTAAACCGGAACCTCGCTACGTGTTCAGTTGACCACCGAAAACCCGAACCGATGACCGATAACTCGCTGTGACTCCACGCTGATCACCGAGCACTGAGTCTTCAGAACGGAAGATCGTCGTCTTCGTCCTCGAGCGCCCCCGGAAAATCTTCGAAGTCATCTCCTGCCGGCTTATTTGACTCGCCGCTTCCTGCAGTAGCGCCGGCACGCGCGCGCTCGTTGCTGCGTGAACGACTCCCGTTGTCGAAGCCGCTATCGCCACCGCCACCGCTGCGCGACGACAGCATGATCATCTCGCGCACGTTGATCTCGGTGGTGTAGCGCGTCTGCCCTTCTTTGTCTTGCCATTGGCGATACTCGATGCGCCCTTCGACATACAGCCGGTCACCCTTTTTCACGTAGCGTTCCACGACATCAGCGAGATTGGCTCCCCCCTTGGTGTTCCACAACACAAGGCGATGCCACTCCGTTTTCTCCTGCTTCTCGCCGTTGGCGCCGTTCCACTGACGCGTGGTCGCGAGCGAGACCTGGGCGACGCGCGAACCCCCCGTTGTGGTGCGCACTTCAGGATCGTTCCCGACGTTTCCGATCAACGTCACTTTGTTCAAACTGCGGCTCACATTGCCTCCTGGCGAAACGTGTGGTGTCTCGCCCGACACGATAGGCGCGTTCGTGCGATGTGCATAAACATAAAACCGCAACCTGTCTCGAACGATTGTCTCATCGTTTTATTTCGCACGAAAGCACCAGCGCGTCCTCGACGGGATTCTCGTAGTAGCGCGCTCGGCGGCCCATCTCGCGGTACCCGTACGACTCGTAGAGTGCACGCGCTGCTCGATTCGATTCGCGCACCTCGAGCCACATGGAGCTTGCCTGTCGTCTCATGCCTTCCCGATGCACGAAGTCCAGCAACCGCGATGCGTGTCCAGCGCGACGCAGCTCCGGGCGGACGGCGAGGTTCGCAATTTCTCCTTGATCGGCCGCGAAGGTGGCGATCACAGAGCCGACGACTTCTTCGTCGCGGTCGGTGGCGATCGTCGCCACGACAAATACCACTTCGCTGCGACCGAACAGCGACCTGAACGACGCCTCCGACCACGCGTCGCT
>JBFMFA010000910.1:0-1832 GCA_040753195.1 Gemmatimonadota bacterium
CGTGGCGCACGATGCGGGACATTCAGCTCATGGCCGCGAGGGAGTTCGTCGACTGGGAGCAGTTCACCGACGAGGCGCAGCGGCACCGGGCCGATACCTGTGTCTACTGGACGCTTGCTTTGGCAGAAGTCCTGGCCGGCGCGCAGGTACCGCAGGTCGCGATGCAGCGCTCGCAGCCGCGTCTGAGCGGTTTCGTGCGGCGGTTCCTGACGCGCCATTTCTTGTATCACCTCATCCCTATAGAGACGGAGTGGCCGTCGCACCGTCTAAGGCAGGCCCTGTGGGAAGTTGCGATCCAGCCGGACCGCTTCGGACACGGGCCCCGACGTCCCTGGGAGCTGGACGAACGCAGCCCGGAGCCGACCATGCAGCCGCAGGCGAAAAAAGATGGGACACGGGTGCTGCAGCGGCTGTCGCGAATAGGGGTATGGGCGCGGTATGTACGCGCTGTGAGTTGACAGTCGTTTAGTCGCCGCTATGGCGGGGCTCCTTCGAGCTATTAGGGGAGAGCCTACAGCTTGTAGCTTTTTGCTCAGCTTACCGAACAAGCCCCGACGTCTCCAAGCCGTCGCTACGGCGCTCTTCTAGTAGCTGGAGCAGTCAGCCATGCGCCGGAGGCTCTCTCTTGATAGTTCCGAGGCCCCCGCCACTCCAGCGACGACTCCACCGAAAGCTCGGGTCAGGGGCCATTGACTGCTGTTCGGAGGCCGCTAAGTTTGCTGTGCTTCAGTACTTCGGGGCACTAAAGCCTCGACTGATTCCCCGGGCCCGCTAGGGTCTTGGACAACTAAACGCCGAGCATGGTGCTCGGTGCGCCTTGGGTCCCCATCCGAGCTCGCAGCGGATGCACCCGGCGAATGCGGATGGATACCGGCTCCCGTCTAGGGAGCGTCACGGTCCACCCGCGTTTTTGCTGGTGTGAACGATATCGTGCGCCTCACGGCGCGCATTGCATAACGAGTTTCTTTCAGATGGCACGTACAACACCGCTCGAACGCTATCGGAATATCGGCATCATGGCGCATATCGATGCCGGGAAGACGACAACGACTGAGCGCATTCTCTATTACACGGGCAAGTCCCATAAAATGGGCGAGGTCCATGATGGCGCTGCCACCATGGACTGGATGGAGCAGGAGCAGGAACGCGGCATCACGATCACCTCGGCGGCCACGACCTGTTTCTGGCGCCGGCATGGTGACGCGCTCGAAAACGGTTCCGGTCCCGAGTATCGCGTCAACATCATCGACACGCCCGGCCACGTGGACTTCACCGTAGAGGTGGAGCGTTCGCTGCGCGTGCTCGACGGCGCCGTCACCCTGCTGGATTCGGTTGCCGGCGTGGAGCCTCAGACTGAAACGGTCTGGCGGCAGGCGGACCGTTACCGCGTGCCGCGCATGATCTTCGCCAACAAGATGGATCGCGTCGGCGCGAACTTCGAGCGCTGCATGGACATGATCCGTGAGCGCCTAACGCGCACGGCGTATCCGATCCAGCTCCCGGTCGGCTCTGGTGAGCTGTTCACCGGCCACATCGACATCATCGATCGCAAGCAGTACATCTTCGACGAAGAAACGTTAGGCAAGACGTTTACGATCACCGACGTGCCGGCGGACATGGTGGAAAAAGTCGAAGCCGCCCGACACGCGTTGGTTGAAGCGGCGATCGAGCACGACGACGAGTTGATCGGGAAATACCTGGCCGGCGAAGAGCTGACGGCTGACGAGATCCGCCACGCGATTCGCGCGGCGACTGTCAAAATGAAGATGGTCCCCGTGCTGGTCGGCGCCTCATTCAAGAACAAAGGCGTGCAGGCGCTGCTCGATGCGGTG
>JBFMFA010000911.1:0-1825 GCA_040753195.1 Gemmatimonadota bacterium
ATGCTGCCGCTCACGACGATGTGCTTCCCGTCCGGGCTGAAACTCGGGCTTAGCACCACCTCCAGCGGAAGATCGTAGCGTCGCACGCGCTCGCGCTTAGCGACGTCCAGCAAATACAACACGTCTGTGCCGTTTCGCTGCGCCGTGAACGCGAGGTACTTGCCGTCGGGTGAAAATGCGCTTTGCGAATACAGCAGCCGCAACTCTTCGACGTTCGGGTCGAACGTCGCCCGCACCAGCCGCTTGATGCGCTTTCCGGTCTCGGCGTTCGCGAGCCAAAGATCCGGGAATACTTCGCCGCGAAGGAAGCTGCCTTCCGAGACGAACGCGATCAGCTTTCCATCGTTAGATAAAGACGGCGCGATGAAGCGCTGCGCGAAGCCGCCGGTGCGGCGCTGCGTCAGCACCGGCTCGGAAAACTTGCGCGCGCGATCCATGTCGGCGACTTGCGGGAGGTGTCTGGTCTGCATCGCCTCGCGCCACTCGTCGCTCAACTCCTCGAGCGAAAGCCCGAGCTCACGCTTGAAGGCGCGGTCGATCCCCACGTTAGGCACGGCGTTCATGATTTCGCCGATGACCTCGTCCCCCCAACGCGCGCCGATATACTCCCACAGCGCCTCACCGTAGCGATACGGGAAGAAGCGCTGCGGGTAGTTCGTCATCTGTTCGATCGTCGGGAGGGTGCCGTTCAGCGCGGCGTCGCGCACCCACGAATGCGTCAGCACGTGCCCAGGACCGATCGAGAGATACTCCGCCATGCCTTCGGCGAACCAGAGCGGCGGCAGATTCTGCGCGAGGTTCTGGAGACCGGCCCCCGCGCGACCGCGCGCGAAAATGTCGTACTGGAAGGCGTGCACCAGCTCGTGCTGAAGCACGTGATCGAACGACCTGTAGTCCCCGGTGAAGGGGAGCAGAATGCGGTGCCGCAGTGCCTCGGTTACGCCGCCCGTGCCTTCGCCGAGGTCGCCCGTCACGTTGTTCTGACCAAAATCCGTGCGCGACGAGTACAGAATCAGCGGCTTCTTCTCGCGGAACTGATGGTTGAGCACACGCGAGAGCCGAGCATAACCGCGCTCAGCCATCCGCGCCGCATCGCGAGCGGCTTCCTTCTCCTCGGGATAGTAGTGCACAAGGAAGTGCTCAGTCTCGAGGATGTACCACTTGAAGTTGTCGTACTGGACCTGGTTTTGGCCGAAGTACCCTTGCCCGTATGCGCTCGACGCAGCGAGCGGAGTAGATAGGGCGAGGCCGACAATCAGGCGGCGGATCATGACAGGGCTCCTGCGTGCTCGACGGGTACGACCTTGGCGTCGCTCCAAAGTCGCTCGAGCTGATAGAAACTGCGTAGCGTGGGGTGAAACAAGTGGATGACGACATCCACGTAATCGAGAAGCGCCCAGCGGCCCTGCGTCACGCCCTCGGCGTGATACACAGTCTGCCCCCCGGCCTTCAGTCCTTCCATGATATGCTCCGCGGTACTTCGGACATGCGTATCCGAGGTGCCGCTCGCTATCACGAAGTAGTCGGTCATGTCCGAAACGCCGCTCAGATTGAGAATGACAACGTCGGACGCCTTGTTATCGATGCAGAGTGCGGCAGCGCGTTGAGCCAGGGCGGCACTCGTTTCCGAAGTTCGAGGTTTGTCGTGCAGAGACTTCGCCATTCAGGGCGGCGCTGTGGGTCGCTCGGGGGCAGAAACCTATTAGAAGGTATGCCGGTGAAATGTTCCGCGAACATAAGAAAGGGGTTCACAGCGCGCGAGCGCGGTTAGTTCTGATATAGAACCAAACACGCCGGCGGGATGTGACCCATTCCTTAGGTCATA
>JBFMFA010000912.1:0-1823 GCA_040753195.1 Gemmatimonadota bacterium
TCACCGTACATCACGTGGCGTGGCCATGAAGCGCTCCTGGCGCAAGGCGTTTCCGCGCGACGAGCCGATCGACTGCTGGCGTCGCGACCGGGGATGACTCGCGTCGACAGCAACGAAAACCCTAACGGCCCCGGCGATCGCGTCTATTCAATTCTCCGCGCGCATCTCAATGAGTCGAACCGCTATCCGGTGAAAAGCGAAGACGATCTCATGGCGGCGATCGCGAAGGTGCACGGGATTCAACCCGAGAGCGTAATCCTCGGCTGCGGGTCAGGTGAGTTGCTGCGTGCCGCGGTCAGTGGCTTCTGTTCGAAAGAGCGTGCGCTCGTCTCTCCGGAGCCGACGTTCGAAGCACCGGCAAACTGGGCGAAGTTCATTGGTGTGCCCGTGGTCGCACCGAAGGTCACCGCCACGCTGCACAGTGATCTCGACGCCATGGCCGACGGTGCACGCAACGCTGGATTGATCTTCTTCTGCAACCCCAACAACCCGACGGCGACAGTGCACGGCAAGGACGCCGTGGCGGCATTCGTCAATCGGGTGAATCAGATCGCCCCCGACTGCACCATCCTGGTCGACGAAGCGTATCACGAGTACGTAGACGATCCGTCGTATGCGAGTGCGATACCGCTCGCGATGTCGAACCAGCGGGTGGTGGTGTCGCGCACATTCTCGAAAGTGTTCGGCATGGCCGGGCTGCGCGTCGGCTATGTGGTAGGTCAAGAGGTTGCTTTGGCCAAGATCCGTCCGTGGATGCTTGGCTCGAACATCAATCAGCTCGCGCTGGTCGCTGCTGCGGCAACGGTTGGCGACACGGCGCACGTCGCGGCGGAACAGAGGAAGAATCGCGTCGCGCGTGCATTCACGATGAAGTTCTTTGAAGAGTTGGGGCACCCGGTGCCGCACTGCCAGGCGAACTTCATGTTCGTGGATATCAAGCGCGACGCGCGCGCATTCAAGCTCGCGTGCGTCGACAAGATGGTCGCCGTCGGACGCCAGTTCACGTCGCTGCCTAACCACACACGCATCTCGTTCGGTACGATGGCAGAGATGCAGAAGGCGACGCGCGTATTCAAGCAGGTGTTGTCACAATCCGCAGCGAACAGCGGCTAAAGCGTTCCCGCTTTTGTTTTGGCCAAACGTTATGCCCGGCGCGCCGGCGCTGGCGTTTCCGGAATCTTCGGAATGACGAACGAATCGGCCAACGTGTTGTCGACGGCATCGCCGTGCACGCGTTTGGCGATGAACTCGCCTAACATGGGCCCAAACTTGAACGCCTCGGCCGAGCCGCCCCCGGTGATCCACACGTTGCTCAGGCCCGGATGCTTGTCGATGATGAAGTTGCGCGACGCGCTCAATTCGTAGTGACACGCACGCGTCTCGTTGATCGGCGCTTTCGCGAGGACCGGAAAACGCAGCGCCACAAATTCGCGTGACGCCTTGAGGCTGCGCTCAGGCACCCAGCGTGTGCTGTAATCGGGGTCGTAAAGGCGATCGCCACCGGTGCGCACGCGGAATCCGCGGTTGTCCGGCAGCAACGCCGCCCATCCGGTGACGCCGGGGTAGTTCCAGCTCGGGCAGTTCGGGTACGTGAAGCGATCATCCGCCGGCGGGGTGGCGAAGTAATACACGTGTCCGAGCGGCGTCCGGATGATTCTGCCTAACAAGTCCGGGAAGAGCTTGGGCAGCCACGGGCCGCAGGCGAAGACGTATTGCCCGGCGCTCGCTGTTTCGCCGCCGCTGAGAACAACATGATCGAGTTTGCCGGACGTTTGCGTGCCTAACCAGGCATGCGCAATCTTCACTTCGCCGCCCCGCATCTT
>JBFMFA010000913.1:0-1821 GCA_040753195.1 Gemmatimonadota bacterium
GATCGCCAGTGCGTCGTTAGGCGCGATCCTCGTCCTCAATCTGCGAGCCGGGCCCTCATTCGGAATCGGAGTGCTGCCGGCGGACGCACAGCACGAGGCGCGCGAACGCGACTACTTTTTCTCCCTCGCGTTCGCACTCGCCGCCGCGTGGGCGGGAATGGGCGCGACGCGCATCGCGGAATGGATAGTGCGTCGGCTGCGCCTCTCCAGGTCAGCAGTAATCGTGGCACTCGTTGTCGCCGCCGCGCCAATCGCGTTGAATTGGCGCGCCGCCAACCGCCGCAGCGACGGTCCCCAAACGCTGGCGCGCCTTCTCGCGGCCGCGATGCTCGAAACTGCACCTCCAAACGCGGTACTGTTTGTCGGGGGCGACAACGATACGTATCCGCTGTGGTACTTGCAGGAAGTGGAAGGGCGGCGGCGCGATGTAACGCTTGTAACGATTCCGTTGCTTCCGGCGGCGTGGTATCGCGCGGAACTGATGCGTCGGGCGGCGTTGTTGAGCGACTCACAGGCTTGGCGTGGAACGGAAACTGTGATCGCCAGTATCGCCGACCATGCACGACGGGCTCAACGGCCGCTCGCGTTCGCCGCGTCGGTGGCTGCGCGCCACCGTGAAGCGTTAGGCGGGAGGTGGCTGGCGCTCGGCATGGTATACGAGCGTCGCGAGGGGCCACCGCCGGCAACAGGGGTAGCCGTCGTTACCGCGGGGGACTCGCTGCATGTCGCTCAGTCCGGAACGCTGATGGTGGACACTGCATTCGTCGCGCGCGTGCGGGCGCCTGTTGCGCAGGTGGGAGAAGGCGATCCGACTCGTTCATACGTGGTGGCGCTACTTTCCTGTCCCGATCAGATCATGCGCGCGATCCGCGCGCGACGCGGCTCCGTTGATCCGCGCTGTAACCTTCGATAGCTTAACACCTTATGCCTTTTGCGGACCTCGGCGAGCGCGTCGCGGAGATTCGAGGTCGTGTCGCGATGGCGCAATCACGGGGCGGGCATGGGCAGCGCGTTGAGATCGTCGCGGTTACCAAGACGCACGGTGTCGATGCGGTTGTGGCAGCCGCAGAGCAGGGAATCAGGCTGATCGGTGAAAATCGTGTACAGGAAGCGCTCGCGAAAAAAGCGCAAACCGAGGTGGACGTAGAGTGGCATCTGATCGGGCACTTGCAGCGCAACAAAGTGAAACACTTGAGCGAGTTTGCGATGCTGCATTCGCTCGATAGCGCACGTCTTGCGTCAGAGGTGAATGACTTTGGTCTGGGATCGGGGCGTCGTGTCCCGGTACTTGTGCAGGTCAACGTGGTCGGCGAAGCGACAAAGGGCGGATTTGACGCGAGTGAGATTGGACGTGTCGCCGACGACCTAACGCGGATGCCTGGACTCGAGGTGCGCGGAGCGATGACGATGGCGCCGTACGAGGCTGATGAGGGCACGTTGCGCAATATTTTTGCAGCGACGCGCGACGTGGCAGGCCGGCTGCGCGCGGCTGGGCATCCGGCGACGGAGCTGTCGATGGGAATGTCGGGAGACTACGAGATAGCCGTTGAGGAAGGAGCCACGCTGGTGAGGCTCGGAACCATCCTGTTTGGCGCGAGAGCGACATGACCGACGAATCCTTCCACCTAACGCCACTCGACATCCGTCGCTACGACTTTGGCAACGCGCTGCGAGGGTATGACAAAACGCGCGTCGATCAATTTCGTGAACAAGTCGCGAACGAGGTCGAACGTCTCATCAAACAAACGCAGGAACTCGAGGCGAAAGCGCGCGGCTTTCACGAGCAGCTGCGTGCTTTTCGCGAACGCGATAAGGCCATCA
>JBFMFA010000914.1:0-1818 GCA_040753195.1 Gemmatimonadota bacterium
CGAGCTCTCGCGGCACCTAACGCTGATTGTCGGGTTTTTTCTGCTGTTTCTCTCCTACAGTCTCTGGCGGCGCAAGCGGGTTGCCTGGCTGGCGGCGGTGGCGCTGCTGGCCATCGCGATCCCGGCGCACCTGCTGAAACATCACGACCAGATTGGCGCTCTGCTGGCGGCGGTCACGCTGGGGCTGTTGCTCGTCCATCACAAGCGCTTCCGCGTCAAGAGCGACATGCCGACGCTTCGCCTGGGGCTGGCGCGGTTCGCGCTGAGTCTGCTCTTCGCCCTGGCGTATGGTGCCCTGGGCTTTGTCCTGATGGGCGAGCGCGCGTTCGGCCGGGAGTTTAGCGCGGCCGACGCGCTCTATCGCACGCTGCGGCTTTTCTTCAGTTGGGGCGACAGCGGCCTGACGCCGCACACGCGCTATGCCGACTGGTTCCTGGACTCTCTCTCGCTCGTCGGCGTCGTCACAGGCGGATATGCCGCCTTCTCCCTCGTCCGTCCGGTCGTCTGGCGCCGTAGCACGCTGCCGAGCGAGCGGGAGCGTGCACGCGTGCTGGTTGAGCAGTATGGACGCTCGTCGCTCGACTTCTTCAAATACACCCCGGACAAGGTCTACTTCTTCGCCTCGAATGGCCACGGAGTCGTGAGCTACGGCGTGGCACTGGCGACCGCTGTGGCGTTAGGCGATCCCGTCGTCGCTACGGCGCAGGAGTTCGGCGGGCTGGTGGATGAGTTCGTGGACTTCTGTGACGCCAACGGCTGGCGTGTCGCCTTCCATCAGGTTCCGCCGACCAACCTGGCGTGTTACCGTGCAGCCGGGCTATCGGCGGTCAAGGTCGGCGAAGAGGCGATCGTCGATCTGGACCAGTTCTCATTGTCGGGCAAGGCGATGAAGCATCTGCGGGCAACCGTCAACCGCTTCGAGCGTGAAGGGTATCGCACCATCTGGGATGAGCCCCCGCTGTCGGACGACACGCTGGCGCGGCTGCGTGAGGTGTCGGACGAGTGGCTAACCTTCGCCGGCCGGCGCGAGCGCGGCTTCACGCTGGGGCAGTTCGATGAGGACTACCTGCGTGACACACCAGTCATGTCGGTCGTGGGGCCGAACGGCCACGTCGTCGCCTTCGCCAATGTCATTCCCGACGGGGTGCCCGGCGAAGCCACAATCGACCTGATGCGCCGAAGAGCCACGCCGAACGGGGCGATGGACGTCCTGTACGTGCGCTTGTTCGAGCGCATGCGAGGCGCCGGCTATCGGACATTCTCGTTGGGCATGGCGCCGTTCGCCGAGGTTGGCGACGCGCCGGGCGCCAGCATGCCGGAACGGGCCATGCACCTGTTTTACGAGCACTTCAATGGCTTCTTCGCCTACAAGGGGCTGCGCGACTACAAGGACAAGTTCGCGCCTCATTGGGAGCCGCGCTATCTCGTCTACGACTCCGATGTTAGCCTCCCGGTCGTGGCTCTCGCGCTGATTCGGCTCACGGAGGCGGTGTAGAGCATCGGCGCTGTCGGCTCGCGTCCTCCCACATCGCCGGACCGCCGAAACGCCGGTACGCTCACCGGCCCAATGAGGAGTGCACATGTCTGCTCCATCGCGCGACCGTCCCCGTCCACCATTCGACACGCGCTCGCTGCCGGCCGACTACGACGTGCTGGCGCCGGACGGCTCGGAGATCCGCGTGCTGTGCGCTACGCCGCGCGCGAGCATGGCGCACGGCACGTTACCGCCAGGCGGAGTCTCGCTGGCCATCCGGCATCGCACGGTCGACGAGCTCTGGTACGTGACGGGCGGTCGCGGCCAGGTGTGGCGCAAGCTGG
>JBFMFA010000915.1:0-1814 GCA_040753195.1 Gemmatimonadota bacterium
ACTTCGTCGCACCATTCCGTGGTTGTCACATCGAGCACACCCGCGAAGTAGCCGTCGCTGATCAGTCCTTCCATCGCGCGTCCACCGGTGCCTGTAGCGTGGAAGACGAGCACGTCGTACCCCGCGCGCTCCAGCCGTTTGCGTGCCTCCGTGACGCACGGTGTCGTAACGCCGAACATCGTCGCGGCGATGAGCGGCCGCGACGACACCGCGTTAGGCACCGGCTGTTCGATCATCCCGCAGGCCGCACCGACGGCGTTCGCCAGGATACGTCGCGAGAGCGGATTCAGGCCGGCGATATCGACCACGGAGTACATCATCGTCACGTCTTTGACGTCGACATATGGTGCCGTGTTGCCGGACGCCATCGTCGACACCATGACTTTGGGGACGCCGACCGGAAGCTCACGCATCAGTGCGGTGATCATCGTGGTTCCGCCGCCGCCGCCAAGTCCAAGGACGCCGTCGAAACGACCGGCAGCGTGCAACTCACGCGTTAGGCGGCGAGCGCCGGCTGTCATGGCGTCAACGGCAGAGCCACGCTCCTGGCGATCACGCAGGTCGGCCAGCGATGAACCACCCGCGCGAGCGACCTCGCCGGCCGCTATGTCGGGCGCGAATGCGGGCTCGCCTAACACGCCCAGGTCCATGACCAGCGTGTCGTGCCCGCGAGCATGAATCAGCTCGCGCACGAAGCCGTATTCTTCACCTTTCGTGTCGAGTGTTCCCGGCAACAAAACACGCGGCATGCTACTCAGTGCTCACGGCTCATGGCGCTTTGTTCACGTGTCATCGTCGTCGTCCACGAACGTCATCGGCGCTTTGATCGACCGCCAGGGCTCTTGCAGGTGCACATCGACAACCGCCGGACCCTTCGCCTTTGCCGGCGACAAGATCGCCAGAAAGACAAGCTCGCCGTCGCCCGCGTTGTACGTCCCGTGCACCACGTTAGGCGGAATATGCGCCGACTCTCCCGCGCGCAGCGTGCGCCACTCCTTGTCGACCCATTGCTCCGCTGTGCCTGAGATGACGTAGATGATCTCTTCCATCTCGGGATGTTTATGGAATTGGTGCGCGCGTCGTGGAGGCATGCGCACTCGTACGAGCAGCAGCCCTTCGGCGTCAGTAAGACCGGGCCGCGAAAGCCACTCGTGCGGCCCCCACGGCGACTCTACTACCTCCATCTCCGCCTCGCCAACGAAGCGCTTGCCGTCCACTACTGACGCTCCGCGATGAAGCGCGCGACCAAACCGGCCGTATTCACCTCGAACGTGTAGTCGGTCAACCGGCCGCCGCTCGTCAGGCGATAGCGGTAGATCCAGCGGATCCGGTTGCCGAAACGCTCGGTGCCCTGCGCGCCCATGTCTTCGCGCTCGAGGAACGCGAACTTGTCAGGCTTCCCAGCGAAGCCGAAGACCGGGTTCGTGCGCGGCGGACCATTTGCGACGCGGAAATGCGCCGCCAGCAGATCATTATCGCGTCGCTCGGCGACGGCTGACAACAGGCCTAACAAGCGTTGCGAAAACGCCGTGTCCGGATCTGCCTGCTCCGGCAGACTGGCCATGGACAACCCAGGTATTACGACCCCTGCGATGCGCGTGGCGAGCGTATTCACCGCGTTGAAGCGGTCGACGTTGAAGAGGACCGCCACGGCCAGCCGCTCGGCCGGATACCAGTACACAACAGACGAAAACCCACCCACCGTGCTGCCGTTATGCAACGTTAGGCGATGGCCGCGGAACGTGTCCAGAAAAATGCCCATGCCGGCCGTGAACGTCGAGCCATTGTTGAGCCGGATCGGAGCGAGCATTTCG
>JBFMFA010000916.1:0-1813 GCA_040753195.1 Gemmatimonadota bacterium
AAAGGGCAGCACTGCATCCTTGTTTACCGGCACGAAATAGAAGTTCAGTCCCGCATACGGTGCAGCCGATTCAATTCCAAAGACGTACGCGAATCCAAAATCCGCGCTCACGTATCGCGATTGCCCAGTTTCAAAGCCCTCAGTCGTTGAAGACTGGGTTACCATTGATGCAGTAGCCGTCGTCTCAACGAAATCATCGAGCGCGGTGAGGCTCGCGCTTCGCGCCGCAATGGCCGCTGCTGCACGCCTACCATCGTTGCGTGCAGCATCGATAGCGTCCGTGCAGAGGGAAAAACCTCCAGTGTCCTTTGCGAATTCCTCGAGCAGTGATCGATCGGCTTTGGTCACAAGTCCTGCCGTCTCGAGCTCATCCAGTCGTTTCTGAATGGCTTCCGAGTGCGTTAGGCGCAGTGCAAGGGAAAACAGCTTCGACAGCGTGTCTGTGACCGCTTGATACTTGTCTGTCGGATCTGCGAATCCCGCTCCCTCGACGAGCTCGCGCGCGTCGCAGTCGACAGTCTCGCGGTCTATGAACCCACGCGTTCTAAGCGACTTCGCATCAGCTTCGAGCCACCGAAGCAGAGTCGTATTTGCACCAATGGCCTTGGCAGTTGCCTCGTCCTGCTGGAGTACAGCGGCCATAGTTCGCAGCCGTTGCGCGCGTAGGAAGGTCACGAGAGCACCCCCGGCGTCATTAGCGGTGCGATGCCAGTTCTCACACGCACCTACCATCTGAGTTTGCGCCTCGAATATCCGGGCCTTTGCCCGCTCGAGTGACTCATCGAGTGGTCTTTCCAAGGCATTCTTCAGGTCGGGTGCTTGCTCCAGCCGCCCTCGATCGGGCACGAATTGCGGAATTACGCGCGACTCTATCGTCGTGCGCTTCACGCTGGCCAGCAAACTTATCGTTAGGTTGTTCTGAAGAAGTTCATCGCTGACGGCGCGGCGAAGTGCAGATGCTAGCCGCTGCCGCTCTCCGGCGTTGAGCCGTCTACGCGTCTCGAAATCGAACTTATACCACGTATTTGCCTTGAGCGCGCTGACGAGCAGATGAACGGAGTCCTCTTTTACGGCAACTCCTGCAGCTTTCCAATCCGTTGTCTGCCGAAGTTTGAAGGCGCCCTCCGCATCGCGTTGAAACACCCTCAATCTCACACTCAGGAGGCTGTCGAGTGCTTTGCCGCGGAGAAAGAACGGGGTATCAAAGGGGAGCGGTAACTCAACGCTCGGTCCGTTGAGGTTCATTTTTTTTGTCGCGTCCTGCCCCGCTGCGAGATTCGCAAATACGACAACGAACAGAACGGAAGTCGCGATTCGACCGAGTTCGAGTCGCGGACTCCTGGGCTCTGGCTTCAATCGGTGAGATGGGCGCAAGGCGCGCCAATGATGCGCCGCCGGCTCTGTGATGAACAGGCACGTTGAGCGAGCGTAGGGTTACTGTATGTAACCTTCGCCCCATTGAGCCGCACAGTCGCTCGGTGACGCCAGGCTTCCCAGTAGTCTTGATGGAACTGAACAGTTCGGGCACGCGGTGGACTTCATCAAGAATGGCGCGCTCGGGCAAATCATCCACGAATCCGGCCGGGTCCTCGCGCGCGGCTGCATAGGTGCCTGGGTCGGTACGGCCATTTGCAGTGGTATCAGTCGGCCAATTGAAACCTTACGAGCCGGCCATGGCCGGCCATGGAGTGATGGAGACGGCCGCGTCGCCGTTGAACCAATTGGCTGGTTCTTCGAAGGAGTAGCCGGCGATGCGTTGGACGGCGCCGGAGGCGTCGAGGTCTTTCCAGCGTTGAAAGGACGCGTGGCTGCC
>JBFMFA010000917.1:0-1811 GCA_040753195.1 Gemmatimonadota bacterium
CGCGCAGCATGTCGGGGAACTTGCCCAACGCGTGCTTGCGAATGACTTCGCGCTGGTCCGTAACCTGGAGATACTGGACCTTGTCCCAGAGAACGTTGAAGTGGTCGGTCCAGAACTCGACCATGCGCTCATAGAGCTGCCGCTTGGAATACACGGCGCGATAAAACGTGGAGCGCACGAGCTGATCGAACACGACGCGTTGATCCATGTTGTACAGCTGCGTGTGATCGAGCGCGATCGTGGGAAATGTCGTGGTGACGTAGTTCTCGACGGCGCTGTCGTTGATGCGCGTGTAATTGAGCTGCTCGTCGAGGTATCTGTTGAAGCCGATCGATTTGGCGCGCTGCAGGTCGTCGTCGGTAATGCCGTGCGTGACGCGCCTAACGAGCCGGCTGATCGCTTCTTTACCGGGGTTCGCCGCACTGGTGCCGGGCGCCATGAAGATGCGCGGCCGGGGACGCGCAATGCGCTGCGCCGCGGCCGCCCGTGGTGGCAGCAACGCCGCGCCAGCGGCAACCGCAGCTCCGATTTTCAGGAGTTCTCGTCGCGACGGCGCGTCCGTTGACTCTTCGACGGCGTCGCTGTGGAGCACTTGCTCCTGGTCCATGACGGTGTCGCTATCGGTAGGTGACATGCGCAAACCCTGGCTCGGAGGCTGTAAGTCTTCGCTCGTACACGACTGCTTGTGACAGCTGCACGTTTCGACTGGCGCGACCCTGAAACGTTAAGACACGCACGCGGTTATTCGCCCTGAAGCTTAGTCGCCGCCGCCATTTCACGCCGCGATGAGTGCCGTGTGTTGAGTGTGCCGCCGCTCACGGAGAGGTGCTTGGGCGACACGGTTTGGAGGGCGTGGGTGACGTGATACTTGAATCTGGCGTCGGAGAAAGCCGAGGCGCGTGTTAGCAACGCCTAACCAATGATGTCCTTGTCTTCGCCTTCTCCGCCTGCTTTGCCGTCACGTCCGAGGCTGGAAAGGTCATAACCGGAGACGTTTCGCTCTCCCGGGCTTTTGTAGATGTAAGGTTTTCCCCACGGATCGAGTGGGACGTCTTTGCGCAAATATGGTCCACGCCAGTTCGTGGGAACCGGTGCACGCGAAGGGCGCTCTCGCAGAGCGGCCAGTCCTTGTTCGGTCGTGGGGTAGCTGCCGTTGTCGAGGCGATAGTTGTCCAGCGCAGTCCCGAATAACTCAACCTGTGTCTGCGCCGCGGTGGTGCGCGCATCGGAGACTCTGCCGAGGATCTGCGGAGCGACGATGGCGGCGAGGAGTCCGAGCACGATGATCACCACTACGAGTTCGAGGAGCGTGAATCCGAAACGCGAGTGGCGCCTGAGGCAGTCTGTATCAGCGGGACCCATGACAGCTCCATCGAAAGGGCATGGCAGTCTAGCGAATTATCGTTGCGGCGTTGACACTGTAAATAGCCTGCAGCATCGCGAGCGCGACGAATCCAACCAACAATCCGAAGGTCAGAATAAGTACGGGTTCGACGTACGAAACGAGTCGCCGAAGGGCGCGCTGTGCGTCATCGTCGGCACGGACGCCGGCCTGCTGCGCGAGTTGCGGGAGCGCGCCGCTTTCTTCGCCGGCGGCGACCAGCTCCAGGGCGAGCGGTGGGATCGTACCGGTCATCGCAGTCGCGATCGGGCGTCCGCGTCGCACGTCTTCGATGCCCTGATCGAGTCGCTGGCGCAAGGCCTGGTTCACGACAGCGTCGCGGCCGGCCAGAAGAGACGTCAGGACACTGGCGCCGCTTTCGAGGAGCAGCGCCGCCGTGCGAAGAAATCGCGCGGTCTCCAGCCCTTCT
>JBFMFA010000918.1:0-1810 GCA_040753195.1 Gemmatimonadota bacterium
AGCGCGGCTCGCATGATCGACATCACGAACGCAACGCCCGAATTCTTCCCCACGATCGGCTACCAACTACTCGGCGGGCGTCTTTTCGGTGCCCAAGACTCGGAGAACGCGCCGGCGGTCGCGCTGCTTAACGCAACGGCGGCGCGCCGCTTCTTCCCGGGCCGGTCACCAATAGGAGAACGCATCTCGTTAGGCCAGGAGGAGCCGGTTCAGGTGGAGGTCGTCGGCGTTGTGTCGGACGTCCGCAACCGCGGCCTGGAAGTTGACCCGGCCCCGGAAGTGTTCATCCCGGTGAGGCAGCAGCGTGTCGCGTGGAACAACCAGCTCTTCATCCAGGTGCGAACTGCCGGTGAGCCGACCGCGATACTCAGTGCCGTCCGCGACCTGGCCAAAGAAGTGGATCCGGACCAGCCGCTCTACGCCATCAGCAGCATCGAGCAGGATCTCGGCAATTCACACCTGCAGCGTCGCGCGGCGATGTTCCTCATCGCCACCTTCGCGCTGATTGCGCTGGCGCTCGCGAGCGTAGGGATCTACGGGCTCGTGGCAAACTCGGTGCAAGAACGAGTGCGTGAGATCGGCATCCGCATGGCGTTAGGCGCCGACGGGGGATCGATCGTTCGTCTCGTGATGCGGCAGATTATGACGATCGTCGGCGTCGGGAGCCTGCTCGGATTGGCTGGTGCCGTGGCGATGTCAGGATCCATGCGCTCGCTCGTCTTCGGCATCAGCGCGACCGATCCACTCACGCTTGTCGCCGTGGTGGTGGTTCTTGTCGCGGTGGCTGCGTTCGCCGCCATCGTACCGGCAATGCGGGCGGCGCGCGTGCATCCCGTCATCGCGGTTCGCACGGACTGATGTCGTAGGTTGAGCGCGTTCAAGCACACGGGAAGACGCGACCGTATGATTGCCGGTCATGCTTGCCTTTACGCTTGTTCGAAGCGCAGCACTCGCTGCGCTGATCATCGCAGCGTCCAATGCGGCCACGGCCGGACGTGCCGATGAAAACCAGGCGGCGCGTTCAATACTGACCACCGCGCTGGACCGCCTGGGCGGCGCCGACCATTTGCGCAACCAGCGCACGTGGTTCGTGGCGGGCACCGGGGAGGAGAATCTGTCCGCCGAGTTGCAGGGGCTGACGCCCGACGAGGAGACCGTTAGGCCTCACGAGGAGTGGTTAGGCGTCGATCAGCAACAGGCGGCGGTCGCGTGGGAACGGCGCACACCGCGTAACGATCACAGCGTGCGCTGGCGTCGCTTCTTGTACGGACGCGATTCGACGGGCTTCATCGTCTGGACCGACAGCGTCAGCGTGATGCGCGCAGGGGCCACGCCAATGACACGTCGGCGCGGCATGATGCGCCGCATCCCACAACTGCTTCTGCTGGACGCCGCCAGCGCTGATTCACTACGCGTTGGCACGACGCGAATGCTGGGAGGAAAACGGCATCAGGAAGTGCGCGCATTATTGGACGACGGGTGGATCTCGTTATGGATCAGCGCCGACTCGAGCCTCCTCAATGCGGCCGAGTATCAGACCGAATTGCCAGGGCGCGGGGGAGTTACCGTCCGCTGGGAGTGGCGCGACTGGAGGCGTGAGCGCGCCGGCGTCCTGCGACCAGGCGGGCACCGTGTCGTCATCGACGGTCGCACGTTCCAGACGGTGGCGTATCGGCGCTTCGAGGTTGCCGGTCCCGCTGCCGATTCGCTGCTGCGGATACCTAACGAGATACGCTCGCGGCCGCGTCCGATGGCGATGAGCGCACCGGCCACGGCCGACAGCGCGCTCCCGGTGAGTGGCGAAGTAGCA
>JBFMFA010000919.1:0-1806 GCA_040753195.1 Gemmatimonadota bacterium
CGATCTCATGCGGCGGAACGTGCGAATCGAAGCACGGCTCACGGCACTCGGGCCGAATGACAAGGTCGTCACCTGTCCGATCGTTCGCGGTGAGATCCTGTACGGCATTGCTCGCCTGCCGTAAGGGCGTCGGCGCGAAAACCTCACCGACCAGGCGACCGCACTGTTCGCCACCATTGTTTGCGCGGTCGTTCCTGGGGCAGCGGCAGACACCTACGCGCAGATCAAACTGGCACGCCAGCGACAGGGACTCAGCCTGGACGAAAACGATCTCTGGATCGCCGCCACCGCGACCGCACTTGGCGCAACGCTGGTGACCCGCGATGACGACTTCGGCTCGATACCTGGGTTGCCTACCGTCGATTGGACCGCCTGACTGCTCGTGCCGGCCAGGAAGCGTTCACCCGAAGATGCCCGTGACCGTCGCTGAAGCGCCCACCGTTCTTGGTACACCCCAGCTGCAGTTTGTCCACTTTGGTAGAACTTTGCGCGTCTACAAGAACGAGGTCTTTTCCAAGTACGGGAGCGGCATCTACGTTCCCGCCGACTCGAGCTTCACGACCATCGTCGGCAACCTCACGGTACGACGACGGCTTCGAATGCTCGCCCGTGATCGCGTGCAAGTGACGCCGGCGCGAGCGTCGCGATGGTCGTGAGGGTTTGACGACGCGGCTTCCGTCGGAATCGTCGCCTTCAACTCATCGAGGCCGATGACGACGTGCGCTCTGCACGCCCGCGTCACCAGAAGCCGGCGCAACCGGAGGGCGCCGAGCCGACTCCTCGAGGAGAGGAGCGACGCATTGCCGAAGCGTGTTGCGCAGCCACTGCATCTCCGGCTCGTGCTTCCGGCGCTTGCTCCAGACCATCACGAGCTCGAGATCGGGAAAAGGCAGCGGGGGCGGCGCGATGCGCAATGGCAGGCTGCGCGCCGCCAGGCGGGCCAGGCTGCGCGGCACCAGGGCGATGCAATCCGACCGTGCGGCGATGAGCGGAAGCACCATGAAGTCCGACGTCAGGATACGGTTGAACTGCACCAGATCGTGCTCGATCAGATAGCGGTGCTCGATGCTCGCGTGGAAATCGACGTCGAGGTGAAAGCTCGCGTGAGGCCGGGCGAGATACTCCTCGACCGTGAGTCCCCGCGCGAATGCCTTGTCGTCCTTGCGCGCGATGCAGACGAACGGCTCCTTCACGAGAGGTTCGATGGCGGTGTCGCGCTTCAGCGCCGGTCTCTCGAGGAACAGCCCAGTGATGACCTCCCGTGGAGAAATCACCATGTCGATCTCGCCGGCTCGAAGCGCGAGCGCGGAGTGTTGGGCGGCCGTCAGCAGCTGAATGGAAATGCCCGGTGCCTTCTCGCTCATCGCCGGAGCCAGTGCAGGGGCGATGATCCCTGCGACGATGTCCGCAGTCGCGATCCGAAACGAGCGCGTCGATGCGACCGCGTCGAAAGGCACGTTGGCGAGCACCTGTCCGACGGAATGCAGCGCACGCTCCAGCGGCTCGATCAGGCGCTGCCCCTTGTCCGTGAGACGGAGCCTTCGGCCGTCCCGGACCAGGAGGTCGTCGCCGAAGTGCGCCCGCAATTGCCGCAGGCTGTTGCTGACGCCCGCTTGCGTGACGTTCAGCTCCTCGGCGGCGCGCGTGAGGTTTTGGTGCTTCAGCACGGCCTTGAGGACCGGAAGGAGATTGAGGTTGGTCGTCCGCAGCAGTCGGTCGCAGTCGGTCATCACTGGAATCTATCACTGCCATCACAAATCAAAAGTTCCAGTGACCCCAGGGCTTCGGGTATGCAACGACCAATGT
>JBFMFA010000920.1:0-1806 GCA_040753195.1 Gemmatimonadota bacterium
AGTCACACCAAGTTCGCAGTGGTGTGTGACAGTCGTTGGTTGACTGTACTAAAAACCTGAACTGACAACTTACGACTATCGACTGGAAGTGACTCCAAGCTCGCAACTACGAACTCGGTCAGATCTAAATTAAAGAGAAAAGCCGGCGCTAATGCGCCGGCCCTCTCGTTAGGTCCGCCTTCGACCTTCGACCTTCGACCTTCGGTCTATCTATCTCCCAGCTCTATATCAACGACTCTCGTTGTTCTTTGCTGTGCGTTGTACACGAGCAAGCTAACGACATCGCCCGGTCGCAAACGCTCGAGCACCGACGTCATGTCGCTGACGCTTCTCACTTCCCTGCGCGGCGTCGGATACAGCACGGCGGAGATCACGTCATACGACTGCTGCAAGCTGCGCACAGCCGGCCCAGTGCGCGCGACTTCACGCACACGAAGACCGCGGTGCTCTGACGGAATCTCAAGCTCTCGTGCCGCCGTCTCCGAAACCGGCTCGAGCGAAACGCCCAGTCTGTCGAAGACGACACTCTCACGGTTTACAGGCGCCTCGCTTGCTCGTGCGACTTCCTGTCGTTCACTGGGCGCCTCGGCGAGCCTCACGTTCAGCGTTTTCCGATCTCCGTTGCGGACAACTTCAAGCGCCACCGTTTGACCAGGTTCGAAGTTGCGGATGATGCGCTGGAGCGTGCTCACGTGATCCGCACGCTGGCCGTTCGCGCTTACGATGACGTCGCCAAGCTCGATGCCTGCGCGGCGCGCCGGGCTATCAACCCGATCCGGGTAGCCGGTGACCAGCACCCCTGAAATCTCGGAGAGCTTGGCGCGCTTGGCGGTCGCCGCGTTCACTTCGGCGATTGACACGCCTAACACAGCGCGACGCACGCGGCCGTGTTCCAGGATGTCGTCCATCACCGCTTTCGCGAGCGTAATCGGAATGGCGAAGCCATAGCCGGAATAAAGACCGGTGTTGCTGGCGATCGCGGAGTTGATGCCGATGACCTCACCGCGGATGTTCACGAGCGGGCCGCCCGAATTACCGGGGTTGATGGCCGCGTCGGTTTGGATCATGTCGGTGATGCCGTAGTCCCCGCCATTGATGCCGGGGAGATCTGGAGCACCGCGGCCCTTGGCGGACACGATGCCGGCCGTGACGGTGAAGTCGAGGCCTAGCGGGTTGCCGATGGCCACGACCCATTCACCGATGCGAACCTTGGAGTCGTCGCCTAACGATGCCACCGGAAACCGGCCGCCCTCGATCTTCAGCACGGCGACGTCGGTGGTGGCATCCCGACCCACGACCTTCGCCGGGAATGTGCGGCGGTCCGTGAGCGTCACGGTCACACGGTCGAAATCGGCGACGACGTGATTATTCGTCAGGATGTAACCGTCTGCCGAGACGATGAAGCCCGAGCCGCTTGCCTGGCTCGGCTGCTGCCGCTGGCGCGGGTCGAACTGTTCGAAAAACTCCTCGAAGCCGCGCGGCTGCTGACGCTGTTGGCGCTGCTGCTGCCGAGCTTCGGAAATTGCTTCGATTGAAACGACGGCTGGTGTGAGACGCTCCGCGAGATCGACGAAGCTCCCGTTGAGGGCTTCGACCGAAGCGGGCGCTGCGGCCGTGGTCGTGCGCGCGACCTGCCGCGTTGTGGTGGCAGTGCCGCTCTGCGCGTAGCCGTAGCGAGTGAGGTCAAGGCCGGATGCGAACACCAAACCGCACGCGAACGCACCGACCATGGCTCCAATCAACTTGGTACGAGTGCTAAATGACGTCATTGTGCCCATCACTCTCTGCTTGATGTGGTAGTGAATT
>JBFMFA010000921.1:0-1801 GCA_040753195.1 Gemmatimonadota bacterium
AAACTTCGGCCGGAACTGCGCCCCTTGTGTCTCTGCGTGCATCGCACGCACAGCGCTCGCGACGTCGTTTGGCGAAAACGTGATCGCGCCGGCCATCGATGCCAGCGCCAGCCTGCCTAACGCTTCACGTCGTGTTACGCCCGGCCGTGACCCCTGACCCTTGACCCGTGACCCGTCGTCAGTCATAGCTCCTTCTTGCTGCGCAGGTCGGCGATGCGAGCACACGTCCGCATCGCCAGCGCCATGATCGTCCACGTTGGGTTTTTGTCGGCCTGACTCACGAAGGGGGCACCGTCGACGGCGAAGAGGTTTTTCACGTCGTGTGCCTGGCACCAGGAATTGAGCACGCTGCGGCTGCGGTCGTTCCCCATGCGCGCGCCGCCTAACTCGTGAATGATGCTACCTCCAGTCGCGATCCCGTACCCTTGCTCTTTGGTCGGCATCGGCGAACGCGGCGCCCCACCCAGCTCGGCGAGCAGCGTGCGGAACGTCTCCTGCATGTGTTTTACTTGATTCAGCTCGTGATCCGTCCACTTCCAGTGAAACCGCAGCACGGGAATTCCCCAGCGATCGACCATGCTCGGATCGATCTCACAGTACGACCCCTCGTTAGGAATCATCTCACCACGGCCGGAAAACCCGATCGTCGCTCCGTAGTACTTGCGGTACTGCGCTTTGAGCGCGACGCCGTACCCACCGCCTTCCGGATAATTGTGAATCCCGCCCATGAAGCCTGCAGACGGCACACCGGCCCCGCCCCAAATCTCGATGTGGTACCCGCGCGGGAAGTCGAGCTTGGCGTTGTCGAGCCACCACGGCATGTACAGATGCGCGCCGCCCACGCCGTCGTCGTTATGCGGCGGACGATCTGCCAGCTTGGGAATGAACGCACCAACGTCGGTGCCGGTTGTGTCGGTGAGGTACTTCCCAACCGTGCCGCTCGAGTTGGCGAGCCCCTGCGGGAATTGCGTCGATTTTGAGTTGAGCAGGAGGCGCGCGGTTTCACACGCGCTGGCGGCGAGCACAACGACACGCGCGCGCACATGTTCGTCCGCACCGGTGCGCTTGTTGACGTAGGAGACGCCCGTGCACAACCCATCGCTTCCCACCGTCACCTCGCGCGCCATGGCCGCGGTGATCATCGTTAGGCGGCCAGTCGCCAACGCCGGCGGAATGAGAACCCCGACCGACGAAAAGTTCGAATTCGTCATGCAGCCGCGGTTGCACTGGCCGCAGTAGTGGCACGGGGCGCGGTTGCCTAACGGTCTAGTGATGACGGAGAGCCGCGACGGGATGCACGTCACGTTGTGTTTGTCGGCCGCCTGCTTCACCAACAGCTCCCAACAGCGCGGCTGCGGCGGCGGCATGAAGATCCCGTCCGGGTGGTTCGGCAGTCCTTCGTTGGAACCGAAGATCCCCACCGTGCGATCAAGATCGTCGTAGTACGGCTTCAGATCGTCGTACGTGATCGGCCAATCGTCGCCGAGGCCGTCGAGACTCTTGCGACGAAAATCGTCCGGACCGAAGCGCAGCGAGATGCGTCCCCAGTGCACCGTGCGGCCACCGACCTGACGTGCGCGCCACCAGCTGAAATTCGTCCCCGGCGCGCGCGTGAACGGTTCGCCCTCGATGTCCCAACCACCGATGCACCCATCGAACTCGCCGAAGGGGCGTTCGCGCGTGCTGGCACCGCGCCGCGGTGACTGGTACGGCCATTTCATCCTGGCCGAGTCCTTGAGCATGTCCCCGTTGCGGCCGGCCTCGAGGAGCACCACGCTGGCGCCAGCCCTCGTTAGGCTGT
>JBFMFA010000922.1:0-1798 GCA_040753195.1 Gemmatimonadota bacterium
GCCGCGCGTGATGTCGCGCAGTCCCGTGAGACGCCCACCTTGCGCCAGAAACGACGCCGCGCCGCGCCGCGCGGGCGCCCAGCTGTCCTCCGCCCCCAACCGCTGCACCTGCCTAACGACATTCAAGCCCCAGTCTTGCACGTCGCGCGATTGGTAGCGCAGACTCTTGAACGGGATGCGCACCTCGACCTCGTAGCCGTAGTCGGTGAGCCTCCCCTTCGACTCGAACACGAAATTGGCACTGAGATCGACAGGATCTCGCGCCGAGCCGGAGCTGCCTAACGTGCCTGCGCCGCGGGTCGCCGCCTGCCCTTCGCTGATGGTGCCGTCCGCCTGGATGCCTAACGGATTAACCGCGAAGACGAAGGCCTGCCGGCCGTCATTGAACGTGCTCAGCAGAATCTGCACGTGATCGTCGGCCTGAATCTTGTCTCGATCCGAAAGCGCCGCGTTGATCGAGCCGGCGGGCGCAAAGGCGCGGATCCCGAAGTACATCGCACTCGGCGAGTACCACACCAGGACTTCCGTCGAATCGGTTGCCGCCCGCCCGTCCACCGGTGCAAACTGCGAGAAACCTGTCAGTACGGCCGCTCGCGACCAGGGCGACTCGTTCAGCACGCCGTCGATCGTGACCGTGGTATCGATGCGCCGCGCGGCGACGTCCAGGCGCGCACCGCGTCCGTCGAATACGCGAGTCGCCACGTCCTGAGTAGAAGGTACTGCGAGTTGCAGTAGAAACAGCGCGGAAAGCAACATGTACGCGACCTATTTGGACGGTTCGAGCACGGATTTCCTCTCGAGCCACGTTTGCCCTTCGCGCATCCACTTCGGAGCCGGCTCACCCTTGAGCCAGTGTCCGAACCACTGATTGATGCGCCGGTGATAGTCGATCTGGTTTTCTTTCTTTCTGAGACCGTGATCCTCACCCGGATATACGAGCATAACGACATTTTCGCGGCCCGCGCGCCGAGCGAAGTTGTAGAACTCGATCCCTTGATGCCAATCGACCGTACCGTCAGCGTCGCCGAACATCAGCAGCATCGGTGTGCGCAATTCATGCACTTTGGCGATGGGTGAGTTGCGGACGTATGCCTCGGGATCTTCCCACGGCGGCACCTCCATGCGCCCCTGCCCTGTCTCCCAGTGATCAAACTCCGCGATGCCCGGCGTCCAGTGAATCGCCCCCGGGAATGACAGGAAGTTTGTGATCGCGGCACCCGCAACCGCTGCCGCGAAGATGTGCGAGCGAGTGGGGACGAATGCGGCTTCGTAACCGCCCCACGAATGTCCAACGAGTCCGACTTTTGTTGAATCGACGATCCCTCGTGCGGTTATCGCGCGAACGGCAGGCTCCAAGGCTTCGATCGCCGCGATGCCCGGGTCGCGCGCGCGAAAGACGATGTCTGGCAGCAGGACGAAGTATCCATTGGCCGTCCACACGTTGACGTTGTAGTACCCGCGATCCGACGGCGCGACGTAGTCATGCAGCAGCTGCGAGCGCAGCTCGTAGGGGTACACGATCATCGGGTACTTGCGCGACGCGTCGTAGTTGGCCGGATACAACAGCGCGGCCTGGAGGGGACGTCCTGCACCGCTCCTGAAGTTGACCAGCTCAGCTCGTCCCCATCCATAGTCGCTCTGGAAAGGGTTTGTGCGAGAGAGTTGTCTGGCGCTCTTGAAATCCCCGCCACCGACGAACCAGTCCGGAGAGTCATCGAAACGTTCGCGCGTGAATGCGTAGACATCGGCGCTGTCCGCTTTCGTTAGGCGGTTCAATCGTGCGTCTTCGAGCGCGAGT
>JBFMFA010000923.1:0-1786 GCA_040753195.1 Gemmatimonadota bacterium
ACGCCGCGTAGTCGGCGAAACGGCGTCGGCATTGAGCCTAACGAGCGTGGAGTTGCCGAGTGGCGCGGGGCACGATGCGCAGTCGATGGCGCAGCTGGCGCCGATGGGCATGATCTTCGTTCCCAGCGTCGGCGGTATCAGTCATTCGCCAAAGGAGTACACGCACCCGGGCGATTGCATCAACGGCGGCACCATGTTGTTGAACGCGATTCTGCGGCTGGACCAGATGGACTGGTCGCGCCCGGCCTAAGCATCATGCCGCATAAAGGGACGATCCTCGAGGAGCTCAAACAAAAAAGGCCGTTTCATTCGCGTTATCAGGAAGCGTTGTTGGCTCTGATGCGCACGGTCGCCGTCGCCAAGCGGCCCGTCGTAAAGGTCGTCGAGACGACTGGCATCTCGCTGGCTCAATACAATGTCCTGCGCATTCTGCGCGGCGCGGGTCCTGAAGGGCTTCCCACGCTCGCGATTCGCGAACGCATGATCGAAGAAGCCGCGGGAATCACACGCTTGATCGACAAGCTCGAGGCGGCTGGTTATGTAAGTCGCGAGCGCTCTACGCCCGACCGTCGACTGGTGTTGTGTCGTATTACGAACGCAGGGCTGGATCTGCTCGCGAGTGTCGACGACGACGTGCGAGAGGCCGACAAGGCGGTGCTCAGTATCCTCAACGCAGAGGAGCTAGACCAGCTGATCGCGCTGCTCGACAAGGTGCGCGCTGGCAAACGCTCACGACTCAAGGCGCGCGCAGAAGCCTAGATCAAGGAGTCTCACCCCTTGATCAGCCGAAAACCGGCGGCGTGCGATGGAACCACGGCCGCGCGCGTTCAAGCTGACCGGCGAGTTGGAACAACGCACTCTCGTCACCATAGCGCCCCACGATCTGCACACCGATCGGCAGTCCATCGCCATTCCACATCAACGGCACCGACATCGCCGGTTGCCCCGATACGTTGAATGGGACTGTGAACGGCATGAACTCGTAGATCGTATCGGCGAGCTTGCCGAGCATGCCTAACGCTTGAAGGATGCGGCCCCCGCGCAGGATCCCCACCGCTTCGAGGAAGCGCCGCTCCGCCGTGGTCGGCTGCAAGGCCCCGTGCGCGAAAGGCGGTGACGCGACGGTCGGAGTCAGCAACACATCATACGTCGTAAAGAACTGGCCGAACGCACGCGCGGCGCGCTGGAGGTAGCGCAACGCCCCCGCGTAGTGCCTGCTGGGAATGGCCTGGCCGACCATCGCGAGCGCCCACGTCGTGTACTCGAGCTCATCGCGGCGAGCGTCGCGACCGAGCAAGGTGCGCGCGTCGTCCAATTCACTGCGCGTTTCGACTGCAACCATGGTCAGAAAGGCCTGATTGAAGCGCTGCCGGTCGATGGGAAAGTGCGCCTCCTCCACTTGATGGCCCAACGACTCCAGCAAACGCGCCGCATCATGCACTGCGGCGACGCAGTCGCCGTGGACCACACGTCCCATCATCGACGCTGCTGTGAAAGCCACACGTAAGGGCTGCGAGTCGACGGCGACGTCTTCGAGATATGGACGCGAGGGTGGGGCGGGCCAGTACGGCGCGCCCGGGTCCGGGCCTAACGTGGCGTCGAGCATCGCGGCGCAGTCACGCACCGAACGCGTCAAGACGCCTTCGACGACGGCGCCACGCCAGTACTCGCCGTTATCAGGTCCGGTTGGTGTGCGTCCGCGCGTGGGTTTGAGGCCGAAGATGCCGCAACAGGCTGCCGGCATTCGGATGGAACCGCCGCCGTCACCGCCGCTCGCGACGGGGAC
>JBFMFA010000924.1:0-1786 GCA_040753195.1 Gemmatimonadota bacterium
GTTTGCATGACGCCACAGCGCGCTCGATTTCGCCGAGCGTGGCGAAGCCTGTGCGTCCCTCGAACATGTCGCGCGACGACGAGCCAATCGTTAGGCCTTTAGGAAGGTCGTCCAGCGAACAATCGACGTGCCACGCGCGCTTGGCGGACGTTGTGGCCGGCGCTCGCGGAGCGTCCCGCTCGATAGGACGCATGGGGGGAACCGCAACGGGCTCGGGCGTCGCCGGCAACGCCGCACGCGGACGTGCCACCCGCGTCTTGTCAGCGGGCGCCGCATCGACCGCGCGCAAGGCCGCGCGCCAATCGTTGGCATTCACGGTGCCGACTGATGATGACGCGCTGGAATCGAGCGGAACGCCTAACGCGACCGTGGGTTCACTTAATACGAGATCACGATCGCCGCCTTCGCGTTGCTGAGCGAAGTAGGCGCGCGCTGCGGCTATTTGTGACGAGCCCCGGCTCTTCTTAGCGCCCACTCAGCAAGCCCTCAACTTCGTCCAGAATGGCGTCGGCAACTTCCGTCTTCGACAGTAGCGGCAGGCTCTTCGCGGCGCCATCGCGACCTATCAACGTCACGCGATTCGTGTCGACCTCGAAGCCGGCACCTGGTTCATTCGCATTGTTCACGACGATCAGATCGAGTGCTTTCGACGCCAGCTTCGATCGGCCATACGCTTCGGCATCCTGTGTTTCGAGCGCGAACCCGACAACGATCATGTTTGGCGCCCGCTGCGGGATCGTCCCGTGCAGGATGTCCGGTGTCGGTGCCAGCTCGATGTTCAACTCGGCGTCGCCCTTTTTGATCTTCTGCTGCGCTGCGTTGGCCGGTTTGAAGTCCGAAGGTGCCGCGGCCATCACCAACACGTGCGCGTCTTTTATCTCAGCGCCAACGGCTTCGAGCATTTGCTCCGTCGTTTCAGTCGCGATGGTGCGAACCCCGACCGGTCGCGGCACGCCGAGCGGGCCATGCACGAGCACAACGTCTGAGCCACGGCGCCACGCGCTGGCGGCGATCGCAACGCCCATCTTTCCGCTGCTGCGATTCGACACGAACCGCACGGCGTCGACAGGTTCACGCGTTGGGCCGGCCGATACGACGATTCGCTTGCCGAACAGCGGACCGAGTGTCTCCAGTCGTCGAGCGAGATGCGCCTGGATCGTCTCCGGCTCAGGCATTCGTCCCGGTCCGCTCCCTTCTTCTGCCGATGCGAGCGGTCCGACTTCCGGCTCCAAAATGCCGTAGCCCAGTTGGCGCAGATGTTCGACGTTGCGCACGGTTTGCGGGTGCGCCCACATGCGGTCGTTCATCGCGGGGACGAGCAGCACGGGGGCCGTCGTCGCCAGTAACACGGCGCCTAACAAGTCGGCCGACTGCCCGCTGGCTGCGCGCGCAAGAAAATCAGCAGTCGCCGGCGCAACCACCACGACGTCGGCTTCGCGCGCGAGTTTGATGTGGTCCAGGGCGTGACCGGCCGCGATCAGCTCCGAATACACGCGACGACCCGTAAGCGCCTCGAACGTCACGGCTCCGACGAACTCCTGCGCGGAGCGCGACAACACGACGTCGACTTCAGCACCGCTTTGCGTCAGAAGCCGCGCCAGCCACGCTGACTTGTAGCTGGCGATGCCTCCGGTTACTCCCAGGAGGATGCGGCGCCCGTCGAACGGTCGAACGGGGTTACTCCGTCCCGCGACCGCGCGGGACGACGCGGTAGTCGATGCTGCTGGTCGCCAGTTCCTCAAGAGCGCGGGTCGTGAGCTTCTTCTCGCGTGGGCCGGAGCGGTCG
>JBFMFA010000925.1:0-1786 GCA_040753195.1 Gemmatimonadota bacterium
ACCTGCGCCCGAGACTTTGCCGCGCAGGACGGGCTCACTCTCGGAGATCGCGACCAGCGCAACGCGGGCCTGGTTTCCCCCGACGATTTCGCCAATCGTCTTATAGGCGCCAATCGGAACATTGGCCTTTGGCCAGGGCGCTTCAGCGAGCTTGTCGCGGGTCAAGGGCGAGCCGAGGCCTAGGGTGGTCCTGGCGACCACGACGGTCGTCATCGGAACCACGGCCGCGGGCTGGTGCTCGGCGATCTGCGCGAACTGGGACGACATCCAGCCGTTGATCCCGACGGCGGCAAACGTTCCGCTGATGATTGCCAGACCGAGCGCCAGGACGACTTCCCGGCGCATTCTCATCCTCGAGCGCTTCATTGTGGTGGCCGTTTGCGTTGCCAAAATCAGACACCGGGACTGTCGCACGTACAGAGTTAAAGGATTTATAAACAATCTGGGCCGGCGGCGCGATTTCGTAATCCCAAGGACCAAGAAGCCGCACCGCGCACGCTTTTGCGGAGAAAGTTTCACGCATGCTGCAGGACCATCGACTGCCATGCACAACTTTTCAACAGGCAATCCAGGATGGGCGAACCGGGGTCAACGAACAGTTTGTTTGGTCGGGTTCTTTGTGCATCTATGGAGGCGCGCACGATAGTGCTTTTCGTGCCGGTGCCTCTGCGTTGAGTTTGTATCGAAGAGGCCAAGCCGCGGTGACGAGCGCGCGAGGGAAATCGTGCTCCGACCGGCTTTGTACTGAGTGGCGTTACGTTTGTCTTAGGCCGTTGCGTCGTGTGCAAGACGAGACGTTTCAGTCGCTTGGGGGTTTGGTTTCGTGCGGAGCTCGAGAAAGTTCGCGGTCGCGCTATGCGCGCTCGCTTCAGGCGTTGGTCTCGGCGTTTCAGGATGTGCTGAGCATGAGGCAGGTCTGATGACCGCCTCGCTCAGCGATGGCAGCCTGCCGACATCCGAGCGCCTCGTGCACAAGGCGCAGCGCCAGTTCAATGACGGCTATTACGGATCTGCCGTCGACAGTTTTGCAAAGACGATCGAAGAAGACCCGCTGAACGCCGACGCCTGGCTCGGTCTTGCCGCGGCCTACGATCAGATCAACCGCTTCGATGAGGCGGACCGGGCCTACGCTCGCGTCCAGGAGCTGATCGGCGCAACGCCGACCGTGCTCAACAATCTCGGCTACTCCTATCTGCTGCGCGGCAACCTCGATAAGTCGCGCCGCACTCTGACGGCGGCCTATCAGGCCGATCCGGGAAATCCATACATTTTGAATAACATTGATATCCTCAACCGGCGTCTCGCTGCACTCGGCCAAGCGCCGCTTGTTATCCAATAATCGAGCGCGACGCTTAGCGTTTAACAGATTTCTGCCACCCTTTATAAAGGCGCGCTTCTTAGGATCGCCCCGTACCGGAGACGAGCTCCAGAAAACGGGAACGCGACGATGAGCGAAGCCGCAACGCCGATAGTACGCGAGACGGAAGCGAATGAGATCGGCGCACCCGCCAGATCGGGTGGCGAGATTCGTTTGTCGTTCGGCTATTTCTATGTCCTCTTGAGGTGGGGAAAAGAGCGTCGTTCGAATGATCGTATCGACATCGAGCGCAAGCATTACCCCGTACTCACCGCTTCGAACGTTCCGGTCCTGATCGCGGCGTGGACCGCGGTCTTCCTTCTTTCGTATTTTGCCTTGAAGGTCGCGCTCGGCGCGCTCGTCCTTGCGATCGGTTGAGGGCCGTGCCCTCTGAGGCGCGCCAGCCAGTGCATCGGCAGCTAGGGCCGC
>JBFMFA010000926.1:0-1784 GCA_040753195.1 Gemmatimonadota bacterium
ATCGCCACCGCCAACACCGATGCGCTCGACGGCGCGCTTCAGTCTTTCACGTCTGACCTGCGTGATGTTGATCTCGAAAAAGCGGCGACCGAGCTGATCACCCGGCAAACGGCGTATCAGTCCGCCTTGCTCGCCACCTCGCGCATCCTCGGCCTGTCCCTCGCGGACTACATCTGATGACGTCAACGCTCGCGGTAACGCCACCCCAGGCGCCGGCCCTCCTCGAAGTGGAATCCCATATCCTCGGCCGCGTGACGTTGACCGGCGACGAGCTGTTCGAGTTTCCGCAGGGCCTTTACGGCTTTGCCGAACCGCACACGTTCGCGTTGTTGAAGACACCTAAAGACGGCATCTATTGGCTGCAGTCAACCACGAGCGCGGCGCTCGCATTCCTGTTGATGGATCCCTTTACTCACTTCCCGGAATACGCGGTCGACATTACGCCCATCGACGCGGCAATTCTTGGCGGCGACGTGCCTGACGACACGCTGGTGCTCACGATCGTCACGCTGTCGGACAGCTCCAAAACAGCCGCGACGCGAACATGCACCGCAAACTTGCGTGCGCCACTCATCTTCAATCTGCGCACGCATAACGCGGTGCAGTCCATTCGCCCTGAAGCGCCATTCTCCGTAACCGAAGCGTTTGCGTGGTGACCGCGCGCACACGGGCGATCTAAAGTTTCTACGAACTGACGACGATACGCGGGGGTGAGTGAACCGGCACACCGGCTGGTTCCCGTGGGGAACGGACTCTCCCCGTACTCGTTCCAGGGAGTAGGAACACATGCGAATCAACACCAACATCAGCGCGATCAACGCGCACAGAAACCTTACCCTCGTCAACGAAGCGTTGACGAAGTCGACAGCGAAGTTGTCGTCAGGTTTCCGTATCACGCGTGCAGCGGACGACGCGGCGGGCCTCGGTATCGCCAACGTCTTTCGCGCTGATACCCGCGCGCTTAATCAGGCCGCGCGGAACGCCGAGCAGGCAGCCGCAGTGCTCAACATCGCCGAAGGCGGCGCCACGTCGATCCAGAAGATGCTCGAGCGCATGAAGGAATTGGCTGCGCAGGCAGCGTCGGACAGCGTGGACTCCAACGGCCGCACGCGCATTACCGCTGAATACGACGCGCTGCGCGACGAAATCGATCGCACGGTCGCGACGCTCGAGTTCCAGGGCAACGCGCTGCTCGACGGTACCTTCAGCGGTTCGTTCCTCGTCAGCTCCTCAGGTCAGTATGCGACGAACGACACGCTCACGATCAGCGGTGCAACGTTGGACCTCGACAGCACGACCCTAACGATTGCTGCAGACCCGACGACGATTGCGCTTGCGCAGACCGCGCTGGGCCAGGTTGACGCCGCGCTGCTGCTCGTCAACGCCGCGATCGGTACGATCGGTTCCTACCAGAGCCGCCTCGAGATCGCGCTGGAAAACGTCCGCACCACGGCGCAGAACTTCGCAGCCGCGGAGTCGACGATCCGCGACGTGGACATGGCGCAGGAAATGACCACGTTCACGAAAAACCAGATCCTGGTTCAGGCGGGCACCGCGATGCTCGCGCAGGCGAACCAGAACGGCCAGAACGTGTTGGCGCTGCTCCGCGCGTAAACACCCCCCGGCACACAAAGCCCGACCGGCAAGAAACGCCGGTCGGGCTTTGTGCTTAGAAAACTGCAATTGACGCCGATACTGTGGTATGGACGGCGCCCCTTCAGGCGCTGTGCGCACGATGAACGTTCAGGAGCACTGAATGGCTGATTCGATTTCCAGTGTCAGTG
>JBFMFA010000927.1:0-1775 GCA_040753195.1 Gemmatimonadota bacterium
GTTCGCGTTGTCGAGGGCGCCGTACGACGGCAGGTTCCCGCTCAGGGCCCACTCGCGCAGGATGGCGGCTCGGCCGGCGGAATGTGGACGACCCGAGCCCGTTAGGCGACCTTCGATGAGCGTCGCGTACCCCTCGAAAACCCAAGCCGGCGCCTTCCTTGCGACGGGACCGAGCCGCGCCGGGAGTAGTCGCCACAACAAGCGCTCCCTTGGATTGCGCGAGGGGAACGTGAGATGCGCGATGTGGGCGTACTCATGGATGCCGAGTATTTCCCCCCAACCGCGATGTTCGCCAAACGTGAGGGAGGGGGCAGGGGGCGTTGGCCACAACATGATCACCGGCTCGCCTAACAAGGGAATCGCAAACCCATTGGCGTCGCCCGAAGGGTCGTCGACCAACACGGTAGTGCGTCCGCCAGGCGCATTGCCGACATACGCGTTTACGGCCGTCGCGTAGCTCTCCATGCGGGACGCAACCGACAGCGTCCATCCCTCGAGCGCGACCGGGGTGTGAAAGACGAAATGCGGTGTCTCAATCGTGCGCCAGCTCTGGGCAGGGCGCGTCAGACTCTGCGCCGCGGCATCGCGCGGCGCGCCTAACGCATAGAGGCATAGTGCGAGGAGAATCCCGTTAGCCGGTCGCCTTGAGCGCGCGGTACCCCATCGCCTTGAGACGCGCCACGCGCATGCCCATCGGTGGGTGCGTCCCGAAGCGCGAGGCGAACCAGCCTTCTTTGGAGTTGAGACGACGGCCGAGAGGATCGGCGATGCAAAGATGTGCAGTGCCACGCTTGATCTGCTTGGTGGGTTCGGCAGCATGCTCGATCTTCTCGAGCGCGCTGGCAAGTGCTAGCGGGTTCCGGGTGAACTGCGCGCTCATTGCGTCGGCGAGATACTCGCGCTCCCGACTCACCGAGAGTGCCAGGAGCCGCACGATGATCGGCGCGAGCAACCAGCTCAGTAACCAGACGACCAACAGAATAACGATGAGCGCGCCGCCATCCTTCTTCTTTCCGGAACGACGCATCCCCCGGCCACCACCCGATCGGAATATCGTCCGCCACAGGATGTCCGAGAGCAGGACCACCGCGCCCACCATCGCGGCGAGCAGCGTCATCAGGCGCACGTCGAGGTTTTTGATGTGACCCATCTCGTGCGCGATCACCGCCTGCAACTCGGGTCGGTCCACAGTCAGCAGAAGGCCGTCCGTAACCGCGACGTGTGCGCTATTCATGTCGCGCCCGGTGGCGAACGCGTTAGGGTCCGGATCGTCGATGATCCAGGTACGCGGCCGCGGAATCCCGCTGGCAATCGCCATTTCTTCAACGACGTTCACGTATTGCGTTTCGACTTCGTTTTGCGGATCGATAACCTCACGCGCGTTGGTCGACTTGAGGACCTCCGCGGCACCGTTGCGCCACGAAAACGCCGCGATGCCACCGCCGAAGAGGCTCAGGACGATCCCGATCCAGGGAAAGGCATGGCGGTACTCCTGCGGCTCCGCACCTTGCGTGTAAAGGTAGGCGATGTAATCACCGCCAAACCCCAGCCACGCGAAGAAGAGGATAAACCCGATAATCAACCACGCCGAACGCCGGCGATTTTTCGCCTGCTGCGAGAAAAGATCGACGGGCTCGGCGTAGTCGACGTTAGGCGCCACGCTCACCTTCGACCTTACCCAAGCTCGACTTTCGGAACGGCGCGCTCGGCTTCATCGGTGATCTCCCAGAGTTCTACGGGGCTTGCCCCCGCGAAACCAGCGACGAACACCGTCG
>JBFMFA010000928.1:0-1773 GCA_040753195.1 Gemmatimonadota bacterium
ACTTCCGTCAATTCAACGCGTGAGCGGCGCTCTCTCCGTCGAACCAACTGCGCATGCTTCCGCACGCTGAACAGCAGCGTCGTTAGGCAGCGACCACGACGTTACCGCCATGGGCAAGCGTCTTCGAAAGGAAGCACTCCTCGCTGAACTCGGCCGAGAGCGCACCGCGTCGGATCTCGGACGGTATTCATGGACGGGACCGTCATGGACACTGCGACTACTTGCGAGCCAGTACCGCGGCGCATTACCTGTGGGCGCGCACGCGGATTCGGCGCTGGTGGCGCGCGCAGCAAAAAGCTACGCCGCGCAGCGGATCGGCAAGCCGTTAGGCAGCAGCGGTGTGCTAAAGTCGTATTCACTCCGCAACCGATCGACATGAAGCTCCATGGTAAGACCTTCCGAGTCGCGGCAACCGCAGCTGGCGGCGTCGTTAGTGACGCCACTCGACTGCATTGCACAGAAATCGGGCCGCGTGTGGTCGGGCGCTACGCCGGCGGGACCATTCTCCGCGGATGTCTAGTCGGCGCTCGCACTGACCATGTGTTCTCCTTCCGATTCGTGCAGCGCGAGGCCGATGGCCAGATGCACGCCGGTCATTCTGTCTGCGAACTTTCTGTGCGTGACGGCTTGGTGTCGATCGCTGAGCACTTCACCTGGGAGACGCGTGATGGGTCAGGGGTTAATACCTTCGAAGAGGTCCGCGAGTAGCGAATCGCCTCAGCCTTTAGCCAGACGCTCAACAAAACTCTCAAGCAGCTCGAGGCGCTCGGCAGCGCGAAGGTGCGGGCGCTGAACGCCAAGAGCGGCGCCGGAGACAATCAGTTCGGCGTTAGTCCCGGCGCTGCTGGATCGCGTCGAGTCGGAGATGGCTAGCGCCGTTCCGGAAGTGCAGTGGACGATGAACAGCACGCTGGCCACGATCGGAATCCACTTCCCCAAGGACCGCAAACGAGCTATCGACATCGGCGAGAAGTTGGGGATCTATCGGGACTACCCCGTTTCGAAAGGATGCACGTCGCCTATCGCGCCGATCTGGATCAACTTAACGGTGAGCGGTCGCGGCTGAGCGCACATCGACGAACTGCACGGCGACGATACGGCGCGCCGGTGCGCACTCACGCGAGGCTTGGTGACTCCCCCCACACTGCGCGAGAACAGAAATGCTCGGAACTCCGTGACGGCATGCCGGTAGCACGCTGAATCCCATGGGAGCGACTTATGCGACATGCGGTACACTTTGCACTCCTCTGCGTTTGTGCGAACGCGTGTAACGCTCGACAGGCCAGTCGCGATGATCCGTTTCCCAGCGAGGATCCGCGGTTCGCAATTCTTACACAGTGCGCGCAGGGCATCGGCGCGGCGGAGGGGTTTCAGGTCTCGACCGCGTTCGGTACTCTCATGGAGCGACCCGTGGGCGATGTGCGCAATGATACCAAGGAGCTGCTCTGGCTCGGAAGTCAGCGAGCGGGCGATTCTTTGCGCGCCGTCGCGCACGTGCAGGTCACCGGCAGCGCCGCAAAGCGCACCACGTTCGACCAGCTTTCACCCGTAGCGCAGCGCGTCGTGCTGCGCATCAATAGCGAATGCGCGACTGGGCCGACGTCGCCATAATACCCGTGAGCGTTGGCCTAACCGGCGTTGCCGCCGTGTTCGTTAGGCAGCGCACCGCTCGATTCACAATGACGCAGAACGTTAGTCCGAAGCCGCAGGCAGCATCGCATGCCTGACGAGGTATCCATGCCAAAGACGGCAAACGCAAGGTTCGCCATCAAA
>JBFMFA010000929.1:0-1770 GCA_040753195.1 Gemmatimonadota bacterium
CACGCGAATAGCGGGCCTCTGGAGACACCATGGTTGCGATTCTTTCCAATCAGCGTGAAGTCATTCTTGACGCGGTGCGTCGTATGTACACCGACGTCGCGACGGAACCTGAACGCGGTTATCACTTTCCCACCGGTCGCTCGGCGTGTGAGTTCGTGGGATACCCCATGGCGCAACTCGATACCGTTCCGGCGCAAGCACTGGAGTCGTTCGCGGGCGTCGGTTATCCGTTCGCCGCAAACGCGATCGCACGCGGTGATACGGTACTGGACATCGGATCCGGTGCCGGTACCGACGCCATCATCGCGAGCCATCTCGTCGGGCCAACTGGCCGCGTGGTCGCTTTGGACATGACGGCTGCAATGCGCGAGAAGCTACGTCGTAACGCTGCCGGCGCCGGCGTGGCGAACATCGAAGTGCTGGATGGCAACGCCGAGGAGATTCCGCTTCCTAACGAGTGCGTCGACGTGGTGACGACGAACGGTGTGATCAACCTCGTGCCCGACAAATCGCGCGCCATTCGGGAGATTGCGCGAGTGCTCGTCAGTGGCGGCCGCCTGCAGTTGGCTGACATCGTGGTCGAGTCGTTGCCCTCCGAGGCATGCCGCGCGCAACCCGAGCTATGGGCCGAGTGCGTCGTGGGAGCGACCTCGCTCAGCGCATACCTGAACGAATTCGCCGCTGCGGGTCTGAGCGACCTCGAGGTCTTGCAGCGCGTGGAGTACTTCAGCGCGAGTTCGAGTGTGGAAACACGGAAGGTTGCTGGTTCCTTCGGGGCGCATAGCATCGTGCTGCGAGGTCGCAAGCCGTAGCGCCGTCGTGTGCATGTCACGTTAGGCAACGCTATGCTGTCTGAGCGGCGTTGCCACGGTGCCTCACGCTTGCAGAAGACGAACGCGGTGCTGCCGGACGAGCGGGCACGTACCGCTCATGAAGAATGGCAGTCGGCACTCAACGATCGCGCCACCATGTGGGCCGGGTTCCTGACAGTTGCCGCCGGTTTTCGTGCTGCCTAACGGCAGATCTGCTCGGCCGCAGGAACGTTGTATTTGTCCAGCGACTTCTGGCGGTAGATCGTCCCCACGTTGGCGTACAGCCATGGTCCGAGACGTCGGGCAATGGCGACGGAGTACTTCCGGTGGATCGCTGCCAGAAGCGGGCGTCCGCTTAGCTCATTTGGCTTTTTCATTCGCCACGTGAGGTCCCTGTCATGCTCGCGGGGTCTGCTCGTTAGGCGCGATCGCACAGCTCAGGCGCGCCAGCGCCGCAGCCCACTCAGCCTCGTCCCGGGCTTTGCGCGCCCGGAAGTTGATGCCCAGCGTACCAAACTTGGCCGCACTAGATGCCTGCGGAGCGCCCGCATAAACATCGCCACGCCAGGTCAGCTCAAATTCTACGAAACCTGCAGCGATGACCGTCGCCTCGAGCTCTGCCTCCAGCAGAGCACCGGCGATTCAACCTTTCCATAAATCGATGTTTCGCTTCCCCTTCTCGCCGACACTCTTCTGCACAAGGATATCGCCGATTTGCAGGCGACCAGTGGGCTTGAGCGCCCGAGCCATCTCCTGCAAGCCACCTAGCTTGTCAGGGAAGAGATTTAAAACGCCGTTAGAAATCACCACGTCGGCCCAGCCGTCTTCCACCGGCAGCGCCTCGGCGAAGCCTTCGCGAAAATCAACATTGTCGGCACCTAACGCGTGCGCGCTCATTCGTGCGCGCGCGAGCATGGCCGATGTCATGTCGACACCAATTACGCGACCCGCAGCGCCA